>WGBJ01000515.1 GCA_015494385.1 Marinosulfonomonas sp. | reverse complement strand
CGGCGATATCATGTTGCAGGGTTGTACCACAGAAAACACGCAGGCCGCATTTGATGCGATCAATGAATTGGGCTTTGACCTTGGGGGCGCTGGCCCCGCACTGCGGACCGCGATGAGCTGCGTTGGTGCGGCCCGTTGCGAGCATTCCTGCTATGACGAAGGCAAGGCGCACCGCCAGATCATCAACGCCTTCCTTGACGAAATGCACCGCCCGTCGCTGCCTTATAAGTTCAAGTTCAAATTCTCGGGCTGCGGCAACGACTGTGTGAACGCGATCCACCGCGCCGACTTTGCGGTGATCGGTACATGGCGTGACGACATCAAGATCGATCAGGAAAAAGTAAAAGAGCACGTGGCAACTGCCGGTCGCAAGTACACCATTGATACAGTGGTCAACATGTGCCCGACCCGTGCAATTTCGCTGAACGACGATGACACGATGGAAATCGACAACGCATCCTGCGTACGCTGCATGCACTGTATCAACGTTATGACCAAGGCGCTTAGCCCGGGTGATGACAAAGGTGTATCGGTGATGATCGGCGGCAAGCGTTCGCTGAAAGTGGGCGATATGATGGGCATTATGATCAAGCCTTTCGTCAAGCTGGAAACACAGGAAGATTTCGACGATCTGGAAGAATTTGCAGAAACCTGCATTGAATTCTTCGCAGACAACGCGCTGGAGCACGAGCGTGTAGGGGAAACTATTGACCGCATTGGTCTGCCGGCCTTCCTCGAGGCGGTTGGTGTCGAGGCTGATCCGAATATGGTCAACCACCCGCGCACATCCAGCTATGTCAGAACCGATGATTTCGACGAAGAAGCCGCCAAATGGTTCGAGCGTAAAGCGCGCGATGCCGGTATGACGGTTGCTGGCGAATAAACCGCCGGTTTCGGATGACTGATAACTAAAACTCTGCCGCCCCTTGTCGGGGCGTGCAGAGACAGGGAGAAGAATATGAGCAACGAAAAAGCAGCCACACCCAGACCCGCAGACGAGGTGGGTGTTCCGGATCACCACCAGTACATGCACCCGGTTCTGGAAAAGAACCACGGCAACTGGGCCTATCATGACCGCCCCCGCGCCGGTGTTCTGCGCCACGTCTCCAAATCCGGCGACGAAATCTTTACCGTCCGTGCTGGCACCCAGCGCCAGATGGACGTTTTCACCATCCGCAAACTGTGCGACATCGGTGACGAATTTGCCGATGGTCACGTTCGTTTCACCACCCGTTCCAACATCGAATATATGGTGTCGGACGAAGCCAAGGTTCAGCCGCTGATCGACAAGCTGGGCGAAGAGGGCTTCCCGGTAGGTGGCACAGGCGCGTCCGTGACAATGATTTCCCACACGCAGGGCTGGTTGCACTGCGATATTCCGGGCACCGATGCGTCCGGTGTTGTGAAGGGTCTGATGGACATGCTTCACGAGGAATTCATTCAGGAAAAGATGCCGAACCGCGTGCGCATCACAACTTCTTGCTGTCAGATCAACTGTGGTGGTCAGGGCGATATTGCGATCAACGTGCAATACACCAAACCGCCGAAAATCAACCACGATCTGGTTGCCAATGTCTGTGAACGCCCCGCTGTTGTGGCCCGTTGCCCTGTGGCTGCGATCCGCCCGGCGATGGTGGACGGCAAGCCGACGCTGGAAGTGGACGAAAAGAAATGCGTTTGCTGTGGTGCCTGCTATCCGCCGTGCCCGCCGATGCAGATCAACGGCGACGATTCCACCAAGATTGCGATCTGGGTGGGCGGCAAGCACTCGAATGCGCGCTCCAAGCCGACATTCCACAAGCTGGCGGTTGCCAACCTGCCCAACAATGCACCGCATTGGCCTGAAGTGAACGCTGTCGTTAAGCGGATCATCAAAGCCTACAAAAAAGATGCCAAGCATTGGGAACGTATGGGCGAATGGATCGAACGTATCGGTTGGAACCGGTTCTTTGAAATGACCGATCTGGCCTTTACCAAACACCACCTGGATACATGGACCGGCGCACGCAAGACCATGAACCAGTCGGCCCACATCCACTTCTAAGGAGCGATCAACGTGAAATTCGGAGTCGTTGTAAGCGAAGGCCCATATACGCACCAAGCGTCTGATACGGCCTATCATTTCGTCACCGCCGCGCTTGCGGCGGGGCACGAAGTGCCACGTGTGTTTTTCTATCACGACGGGGTTAACGTGGGCACGCGCCTATCGATCCCGCCACAGGATGAGCGCAATATTCAGGAACAGTGGTCTGCTTTGGCCAAAGAACATGGCACGGATCTGGTGATCTGTATCGCTGCAGCCCAGCGCCGTGGTCTGCTGGACAAAAACGAAGCCGATCGACAGGGCAAGGATGCCGACAATATAGCCGAGGGGTTCCGGATTTCCGGCCTTGGGCAGTTGATTGAAATGGGCATCGACGCTGATCGTCTGATGACTTTCGGGGACTAGGGGGAAAACATGGAAGATGGTGTTAAAAAATTCCTCTATGTAAATCGCAAAGCGCCTTATGGCACGATTTACGCACTGGAAGCTCTGGAAGTTGTGCTGATTGGCGCGGCTTTCGATCAGGATGTCAGCCTTGCGTTTCTGGATGACGGTGTATTCCAGCTGACCAAGGCGCAGGACACAAAGGAAATCGGTGTTAAAAACTTCTCGCCGACGTTCCGCGCTTTGGGCGACTACGAGGTCACAAAGCTGTATGTCGAAAAGGAATCGCTGGACGAACGCGGCCTGACCGCAGACGACTTGCAGGAAATCACATATGAAGACGAAGATGACGATTGGGCCGAGAAGCCCTCGATCATCATCGTCAGCCGGTCCGAAATGGCCGATGTGATGGCCGGCCAAGACGTAATTCTTAGCTTTTAAGGGGGTAGATATGGCTACTTTACACACAGTTAACAAATCCCCTTTCGAAACGCAGGCCTTGCTTAGCTGTCTGGGGCACACCAAAGCGGGTGATACCGTTTTGCTGATCGAAGATGGCGTTTATGGCGCTGTGGGCAATACGGCATTGGCCGATGCGGTTGCGGGTCTGGGCGGGGCGGTGACGCTGGCCGTTCTGGCCCCCGACCTGAAAGCACGCGGAATAGACGAGGGACGTCTGATGGACGGTGTGAAAACCGTCGATTATGCCGGATTTGTGGAACTCGCGGCAGAGCATGACCGCACACAGGCTTGGCTCTAACATAACAACAATTAATGAACACTTAGACCGAAGGGAACTACCATGTCTTACGAAGTAGATGGACAAGAAATCGCAACTGACGAAGAGGGCTACATCACAGATCTGTCCGATTGGACACCGGAACTGGCCGAAGTCATCGCCAAAGCCGAAGGTGTTGAAATGACAGACGAGCATTGGGCTGTTGTGAACTTCCTGCGTGATTACTACGAGGAATATCAAATCGCTCCGGCTGTGCGCGTTCTGATCAAATCGATCAAGAAATCCATGGGCCCCGAAGTTGGCAACAACAAATACATGTACGAGCTGTTCCCATACGGCCCGGCCAAACAAGCCTGTAAGATCGCAGGCCTGCCCAAGCCAACTGGCTGCGTATAATAAACTAGCTAACCCCCCGAAATAAAAATAATAAATTCGGGGGGCACACGTCTGGGAGGACTTCAAGTGTTGTCAACGCTTTATGCAGTGCTGTTCTATGTCGCAACGGTTATCCTAATCGTCGGCACGGGGATGAAGGTGGCAAGATATGCCCGCACTCCGGCACCGCTGAAAATTCCGGTATCACCTGCACCACGCACCAAACGGGGCGTCTGGTTCAGAATGTTCCGCGAGGTGGCTTTCTTCCAGAGCCTGTTCAAATCCAACAAATGGATATGGATTTTTGCCGTATTGTTCCATTTCGGCATGCTGCTGGTGCTGCTGCGCCACCTGCGCTATTTCACACAGCCGGTTTGGTGGTGGGTCGATCTGATCCAGCCAATCGGTGTTTATGCCTCCTTTGCGATGCTGGCCGGTCTTGGCGGCCTGTTGCTGCGCCGCATTGTTGTGCCGCGTATCCGCTATATCTCGAACCCGTCCGATTATCTGATGCTGGCCCTGTTTCTGGGGATCGTCATTTCCGGTATGGGCATGAAATTCCTGATGCCGGTCGATATTCTGGCGGTAAAACAGTTCTTTCTGGGCCTGATGCGGTTCCAGATCAACGAATTGCCCGCACAGCCCGGCGTTCTGATCCATCTGGGACTGGTTGCGATCCTGATGATCATCTTCCCGATCTCCAAACTGCTGCACGCACCGGGTGTTTTCTTTGCCCCGTCGCGCACACAGGTCGATAACGCCCGCGAATTCCGGCACCTGTCGGCATGGGCCAGCCAGTTGCCGCCACTACCCGAAGGCATCCCTGAACCAGAGGAGGGCAAATAATGGCACCGCTAGACAAAAACGCCGATGAAGCCCCCAAAGTGGTTGGCGATCCCTTTGAAATTCCGCAACTCGAATGCGGCGCAATGGCCGATACCCACACATTCGAGGCCGCGCCCGAACATAACGAGCCGCTGGGTTTCCCCGGCGAGTTGCTGGACAACTGGCAAGAGGTCGCCATCGCCAAGATGGGCGAGCTGGCCGAAAAGAACCGCGCCTTTCAGGTCTATCTGGATGCCTGCGTGAAATGCGGTGCCTGCACCGATAAGTGCCACTACTTCCTTGGCACGGGGGATCCGAAAAACATGCCGGTCGCACGGCAGGATTTGCTGCGCTCGGTTTATCGGCGCTACTACACATTCGCGGGTAAATATTTCCCGTGGCTGGTGGGTGCGCGTGATCTGACCAAAGAAGTGCTGGACGAATGGTACACCTATTACCACCAGTGTTCGCAGTGCCGCCGCTGTTCGGTTGCCTGCCCCTATGGCATTGATACCGCTGAAATATCGATGGCAGCACGTGAAATTCTGGATACGGTTGGTGTGGGGCAGAAATACTGCAACGAAATCATCGCCAAGCTAAAGAAAACCGGTAACAATCTGGGCCTGAACCCCAAGGCGCTGCGCGCCACGCTGGAAGATCTGGAAGAGGATCTGGAAGACGAAACCGGCATTCCGGTGAAATTGCCGCTGGATGTGAAGGGTGCGGATATTCTGCTGATCACCCCGTCTGCCGATTTCTTTGCCGAACCGCATATTGACGGGTTGCTGGGCTACGCCAAGGTATTCCACGCCGCCGGGGTCAGCTGGACGATGAGCTCCTATGCCTCAGAGGCCGCGAATTTCGGCATGTTCATCGGGTCTTATGAAAACATGCGCGAGGTATCGTGGCGTATCCGTCAGGCGGCCAAGGATCTGGGCGTTAAGCGGATTGTGTTTGGCGAATGTGGCCATGCCTGGCGGGTCGGGTATTCCTTCCTGAACACATTGGCCGGCCCGTTCGATTTTCTGGATCAGAACTATCCGATCCCGCAGCACATTATGGAATTCACATCTGACGCGATTGATGATGGCATCCTGAAAATCGACAAATCCAAAAATGACGAATTTATCATGACCTATCATGATAGCTGCGATGTTGCGCGCGGCTCTTCAATGGGACGCAAAGAGGGCGGGCAGTTCGATCTGCCGCGCAAAGTGCTGAAAGCCGTGTGCAACCATTTCTATGATATGGATCAGGACACCATCCGCGAAAACACGTTCTGTTGTGGCGGTGGCGGCGGTCTGTTGACCGATGATCTGATGGATTTGCGTATCAAAGGCGCGAAACCGCGGATGACGGCCTTGCAGCAAGTTACAACGGATTATGGCGTTAACAAAATGGCCGCGATTTGTGCCATTTGCAAAACCCAGTTTTCCAAGGTGATGCCGAAATACGGGTATGACATGGATGACATTATGTCGGTGCACCAACTGGTCGCCAATGCCGTCATTCTGGATGGACAAGACGCAGAAGAAGAACAAGACGCGCCGGAAGCGGCCGCAGAGGAGGAGAAATAAGATGGACGGTCAACACAACAGCTACCGGCGCTATGAAGAAGGCGAAAGACCCGAAGATTGGGACCTCGAAGAGAAAATCTTTACGCAGGACAAATCCTACAAGTGTCCGACTTATATCAACAAAACGCCTCCTTGTCAGGGCAGCTGCCCCTCGGGTCACGAAATCCGTGGCTGGCTGGCGATTGCACGCGGCATGGACAAGCCGCCGGTGGAAGGCATGGCATGGCAGGAATATGCGTTCCAGCGCATGGCCGAAGCCAACCCGTTTCCCGCCACTATGGGCCGCGTTTGCCCCGCCCCTTGCGAGGCAGGCTGTAACCGCAACGAAGTAGACGATTACGTCGGCATCAACGCGGTCGAGCAATATGTTGGCGACTGGGCCAATGAAAACGACGTAAAAGCCCCCGAAGCGGGTGCCGACACCGGCCGCAAGATTGCGGTGATCGGTGGTGGCCCGGCTGGTCTGGCGGCGGCGTTCTTCCTGCGCAAGGATGGCCACTCGGTCACATTGTTCGAAGAGCATGACAAACTGGGCGGCATGATGCGTTACGGCATCCCCGGCTACCGGACCCCGCGCGACATGCTGGACAAGGAAATCGGCCGCATCACCGCGATGGGCGTCGACATCCGTTGCAACACCCGCGTTGGCACCGATGTATCGGTTGACGAGCTGGAAGAAGCATTTGATGCGATCTTCTGGGCGATTGGTGCGCAAAAGGGTCGTGGCCTGCCGCTGGAAGGCTGGGACGAAACCGAAAACTGTATCAACGGCGTTGAATTCCTGGACGCGTTCAACCAGGGCTATGTTCTGGGCACCGCGAAAAAGGTTATCGTGGTTGGCGGTGGCGACACCTCGATTGACGTTGCCTCGATTGCGCGTCGTCTGGGGAACATCACCGAAGTGAAGGGCGAAGCGCCCAGCGATTTCACCGGCCACGATGTGGCAGGCGCGATCGTGCGTGACGGGATGCAGGCGACCCTGACATCGCTGTTCCCGATCGACCAGATGACAGCTGCCGAACACGAACGCGAAGATGCGCTGCGCGAAGGCGTGGACATCAAAGGGTCCGTGATGCCGCTGGAAATCATCAAGGGCGCCGATGGCCGGGCCAAGGGTCTGAAGATGTGCGAATGTACCATGAAGGGCAATGTTCCACAGCCGATCGAGGGCACCGAGTTCGAACTGGAAGCGGACATCATCATTTCCGCCATCGGCCAGTTCGGTGATTTCACCGGCATGGAAGATTTCGACAACGGTCGCGGTGCGATCGAGATCGACAAAGGCACCTATGCCGTCAAGGGCCGCGAAAAGCATTTTGCCGGTGGCGATATTCTGCAACCACACCTGCTGACCACCGCGATTGGTCATGGCCGGATTGCGGCGGATGCGATCACCGATTTTCTGGATGACGGCGAAGTTGAAAAGCGCCCCCCTGTGGACGTGGCCCATTTCGACCTGCTGGAAGAGCTGAAGCGACGCGGCCATGCGCCTTCGCCCTATGACCACAAACAGGAAAGTGGCACATATCAGGCAGAATATGCGGTGCACAACTACGAGGACCGCTCGGAATCGCAAATCATCCGGCACACCGAATTGTTCAAAGGCCACTTTGATTTCGTGCCGCGTGAAAAACGCGAAGAAAAGCACATCTCGGCGGACGAGGTTCTGGGCAACTTTGAAGAGCGTATCATCGCCTATTCCGAAGAGCAGGCCCAGAAAGAGGGCGAGCGTTGCATGTCCTGTGGCATGTGCTTCGAGTGCGATAACTGCGTGATCTACTGCCCGCAGGATGCAATCTTCCGGGTCAAGAAATCGGATCGCACGGTCGGTCGTTATGTCGACACCGACTATACCAAATGCATCGGGTGCCACATCTGTCAGGATGTTTGCCCGACCGGTTACATCAAAATGGGTCTTGGAGCATAGGTATGATGCGGCTTGTTGCAACCCTTCTGGTTCTGATCGGCCTGTCGGCAGGGGCGGGGATGGCGGAAACTATCTATCCCGACATCCCCAAGGCCGTCGGCGCCCCGCATCCCGAAGGCAACGCCTATATGCGGATCAACCACATGCGCCTTATGCGTCATGACCGGGATCTGACGATGCGCGAAGGGGACAGGTCGATCAAATATTCCATCAAGGAATGTGTCGCCTGCCATGCGGTTATGGGGCCGGATGCCTTGCCGATTTCGGTTAAGGAAGAAGGGCATTTCTGCCGTGCCTGTCACGAATATGCAGCGGTGAAAATCGATTGTTTCCAGTGTCATAACTCGAAACCCGAAGAGGGGTTTGTTGACCTTTTGAAACAGATGCCGCCTGCCACCGATGACGAAATACAAGCCTATCTGGATGGGATGTCGCAATGAAGCTACCTGCATTGAACAACAAATCCGAACGGCCCGCCGAACTGAACCGGCGCGAGTTTTTCAAAAGCGGTGCGGCGGTCGCTTCGGTCACGCTGGCCCCCGGTGTGACGCTGATGGCCTTTGGCGGCGAAGCCAGCGCCAATGCCGATCCGGGCAAACGCTGGGGTATGCTGATCGACGTGAACAAATGTTCCACCGATTGCAACGCCTGTGTCAAAGCCTGCTCGGACGAAAACGGCTGGAAACTGGACGGCCACCCTGAAACCGATGCCCAGTGGATCCGCAAGGTGGATCTGAAGCACAAGACAACGGGCCGCGAGGCCTCGTTGCCGATGATGTGCCAGCATTGCGAAACCCCGCCCTGCGTTGACGTTTGCCCCACGGGTGCTTCGTTCAAGCGGGTGGACGGGATTGTGCTGGTCGACAAACACATCTGTATTGGTTGCCGTTATTGCATGATGGCCTGTCCGTTCAAGGCGCGCAGCTTTGTGCATGAAGAGATCGAAGACCAGAAATCCAACGCCCCGCGTGGCAAGGGCACCGTCGAAAGCTGCACCCTGTGTGTGCACCGCGTGGATGCAGGCGGGATACCGGCCTGTGTTGAATCCTGTTCGGCCACGGGCCACGGCGCGATGATGTTTGGTGATCTGAATGACCCGAACAGCGAGATTGCCCAAGCACTGAAAAATTATCCCTCGATGGGCCTGCGTGACGATCTGCGGGTTAACCCCGGCGTTCGGTACACGAACCTGTAGTGGATGGAGACTGAATAATGGACCGCACCGTCTATCGCGAAGTGAAACCGACCCCCGCCATCTGGTTTATGGCTGTCATTGCCGCCGCTTTTATCGGCGCTGCGGGGCTGGCGGTTTTGTATATTGAACACCACGGCCATATCGTCACCGGCATGAACAACCAGATCGTTTGGGGCCTGCCGCATGTGTTTGCGATTTTCCTGATTGTGGCGGCGTCGGGTGCGTTGAACGTGGCCTCGATTGCGTCGGTGTTCGGCAAGATCGAAAACAAACCGATGGCGCGCTATTCCGGCCTTTTGTCGATTGCTCTGCTGGCCGGCGGGCTGGGGGTTCTGGTGCTGGACCTTGGGCGACCTGACCGGTTGATAGTGGCGATGACCAAGTATAATTTCACCTCGATATTTGCGTGGAATGTTATCCTTTATAACGGCTTCTTTGCGGTTGTCGGGGCTTATCTGTTCGTGCAGATGGCACGCAATATATCGCCCAAAGTGGTCCGCTCTGTTGGCACTGCCGCCTTTGTCTGGCGCCTTGCGCTGACCACCGGCACCGGTTCGATCTTTGGCTGGCTGGTGGCGCGCCCCGGATATGACGCGGCGATCATGGCCCCGCTGTTCATCATCATGTCGTTTTCTTTTGGTCTGGCATTTTTCATTCTGGTGCTGGGCACAACTTTTCCTATGACGGGCCGTTACATCGGGCCAAATCTGGTCAAGCGGCTGGGCCGGTTGCTGGGTGTCTTTGCCGTGGCCGTGCTGTATTTCACAGCCATTCGCCACCTGACAAATCTATACGCGGCCGAGCACGCGGATTTTGAATACTTCATCCTGTTCAGCGGTTCGATCTATACCAAGCTGTTCTGGATCGGTCAGGTGT
>WGBJ01000514.1 GCA_015494385.1 Marinosulfonomonas sp. | reverse complement strand
TCTGGACCTTGGCCCGATCGTCGCGATTGATTGCGAAACCATGGGTCTGAACCCGATGCGCGACCGCCTGTGTCTGGTGCAGATGTCCGGTGGTGATGGCAACGCCCATCTGGTGCAGATCGCCAAAGGCCAGACCGAGGCGCCGAACCTGTGCCGTATGCTGGCCGATCCGAATGTGCTGAAACTGTTTCACTTTGGCCGCTTTGACATTGCCGCAATGCAAAATGCCTTTGGCACCGTCACCGCGCCGGTTTACTGCACCAAAATCGCCTCGCGCCTGATCCGCACCTATACCGACCGGCACGGGTTAAAGAACCTGTTGCAGGAATTGCTGGGCGTGGATATTTCCAAATACCAGCAAAGCTCGGACTGGGGGGCGGCAGAACTGACCAAGGCCCAGATCGATTATGCGGCCTCGGATGTGCTGTATCTGCACCGTTTGCGCGAAGAGCTGAACAAACGGCTAAAGCGCGAAGGACGGATGGAAATTGCGCAGGCCTGTTTCGATTTCCTGCCGATGCGCGCCAATCTGGACCTTGCCGGCTGGCCCGAAATCGATATTTTCGCCCATTCATAATGCGCCACTTGCTGCCGCACGGACGTGATCAAATCGGCGGGGCATCGCCTATGTGTTTTGCTATTCCCTTGGCCCGACGCCGTTATTCTGGCACGGTTCCCGCATGACCACTTACGACAACAGCTATTCCCGATTTATCGCCTGGACCAAGGTGATCCTGCCCATCGTCGCGCTGGGCATCCTGTCAACGATGTTCCTGTTTTCGCGCAATATCGACCCGTCGCTGTCGATCCCCTATGCCAAAGTCGATGTCGAAGGTCTGGCCCGTGAACAGCGGATCGGCGCGCCGAATTATGCCGGTGTGACCGAGGATGGCTCAGCCATCTCGATCATTGCCCAATCGGCCCGCCCAAACCCCGACAATCCCGACACCATCACCGCCACCGACCTGACCACCACGATCGAGGATGCCACCGGCGGGCGGATCGATATTGCCTCGGACAACGGGGTGATCGATACCGGCAAGCAGGTTGTCACCTTGCAAGGCGGGGTGCAGATCGAAACCTCGACCGGTTATGTGATCAACACCTCGGGCCTGACGGCTGCGTTGAACGAAACCCGCGCCCAAACCGATGGCACAGTCACCGCCACAGGCCCCTTGGGCGCGCTGGAAGCCGGACAAATGCTGCTGGAACGCCAAAATGGCGCAAAAGGTGCGCATCTTCTGGTTTTCAAGGGTGGGGTGAAGCTGGTATACGATCCAAAAGGCTAGTCGCCCGAATTTCGAGGGGAAATGATGTTTACCAAATTACGCGCAGTTTTCGTGGCGCTTTTGCTGGTTCTGACACCGGCAATCACCACAGCCCAAGGCACCCAGGTGGCGTTTGGCGGATTGAAACACGATTCGACCCAGCCGGTCGAGGTTTCCTCGGATACGTTGCAGATCAACCAGGAGGACGGCTCGGCTGTGTTCAGCGGCAATGTGGTTGTTGGGCAAGGCACCATGCGCCTGTCAGCCGACCGCGTTGTGGTTGAATATTCCACCGGCGACGGGCCGCGCAAGATCTCCAAAATGCACGCAACCGGCAACGTCGTTCTGGTGAATGGCGCCGAGGCGGCAGAGGCGGCGGATGCGGTATATTCCATCGACAGCGGCAATATCGTGATGACCGGCAATGTGATCCTGACGCAAGGGCAAAGCGCGCTGTCGTCAAACAAGATGGTGGTTGACCTGAACACAGGGCAGGCCACGCTTGAGGGGCGCGTTAAATCCATCCTGCAAACCGGCGGGAACTGATCTATGGCACAGGCCCCCGATCTGACAGTTGCCAATGGCAGCGGCGGCTTGCAAATCCGCAACCTGCGCAAAAGCTATCGCAAGCGGCCGGTGATCCGTGACGTCAGTATCGATCTGGGCCGTGGCGAGGTCGTAGCCCTGCTGGGGCCGAACGGGTCGGGAAAAACCACCTGTTTCTATGCCATCGCCGGCCTGATCACCCCCGAAGGCGGGCAGGTGATGATCGACGGGCGCAATGTAACCATGCTGCCGATGTATCGCCGTGCCAAACTGGGAATCGGGTATCTGCCGCAAGAGGTATCCATCTTTCGCGGGCTGAGCGTCGAAGACAACATTCTGGCCATTCTGGAAATATCCGAACGCAACCGCCACAAGCGCCGCGAACGGCTGGAGGAATTGCTGGGTGATTTCTCGATCGAACACCTGCGCCGTGCCTCGGCCCTGTCGCTATCGGGCGGGGAACGCCGCCGCGTTGAAATTGCCCGCTGTCTGGCGGCCAATCCGAAATACCTGCTGCTGGACGAACCCTTTGCCGGGGTTGATCCGATCGCGGTTGGTGAAATCCGCGAACTGGTGGCCGCGCTGAAAACCCGCGGTATCGGCGTGCTGATCACCGACCACAATGTACGCGAAACGCTGGAAATCGTGGAACGCGCCTATATCCTGCACGATGGCAAAGTATTGATGAGCGGCACCACCGATGAGGTGGTCAAAGACGAAAACGTCAAACGTGTCTATCTGGGACAAAACTTCCGGGTTTCCTGACAACACTGGAAAGGACAGATCATGGCCTTGAAATCCACCCTGTCCATGAAACAAACCCAAACGCTTGCCCTGACGCCGCAACTGCGTCAATCGCTGGCCATGCTGCGTTTGCCGACCGTTGATCTGGTCGAACAAATCCACACCGAAGCCCTGGAAAACCCGCTGCTGGTGATTGGCGCCCCGCCCAAGGCCAAAGACAGCCCCAGCGCATATGATTTTGCCTTGAATACCGTCGCTGAAACTGTCCCCCTTGGCGAATCCATCCGGCGGCAACTGGCGATGATGTCCCTGTCCGCCCTGACAAGCGACATTGCCAACTATCTGACGGGCGATTTGTCAGATACCGGATATCTGGAAACCGATATTGCCGAAACAGCACAAACACTGGGCGTTACCGAGGACGATATTGAAACGGCCATTCAGGCGATCCAGTCTTGCGAACCCACAGGCGTTGGCGCGCGCAACCTGACCGAATGCCTGCTGCTGCAAATCGTCGAAAAAGGGGTTGAACGGGACACTGCCGAAAAACTGCTGGATCACACGCCCCAAATTCTGAACAGCGATTGGGCTGAACTGTCCGAAGTTCTGGGGGTTCCGAACGAACAGATAGAAACCTTTGCCGCCCTGCTGAAAACCCTGAAACCCGAACCGGTTACAAATCATCATCCGGATTCCCGCCCGCTGGTGGCGGATATTGTTGTTGAAATAGGTCTGGACCGCAGGATTTCTGTTTCCCTTTCGGAAAACTATCTGCCGGACCTCACGATCGACTCCGACCTGCTGGAACAGGCCAAGGCCGATGCCAAAGCGCGGGAATATATCGAAACCCAGTACACCCGTGCGCAAAACCTGATCCGCGCGGTCCAGTATCGGGGGGAAACACTGTTGCGGATTGCCCGGGCCATTGTTGCCCAACAGCATCGGTTTTTCATTGACGGCACCCATCATATGACCCCCCTGACCCGCCGCGACCTTGGCGACAAACTGTCGCTGCACCCATCCACCATCGGACGCGCCATCGCTGGAAAAAACCTTGAACTGGATGGCACCCTTTATCCGCTGTCGTTTTTTCTGGGGGCTGGCCTGAAAAAGGGCATGACCGGTGAAGTGTCGGCCTATGTCGTGCAACAGACCATTCGCCAGATGATTGAGCAGGAATCACCTGATTCGCCCCTGTCTGATGATACGATTGTTAAAAAATTACGCGCGGATGGAGTTGACATTGCCCGTCGAACTGTCGCCAAATACAGGGGATGTATGAACATACCATCATCGTTTGTGCGCCGCAAAATCGCGGCCGCACAGCAAGCGCCCCACAGATCGCCGGGCCACAGAAATCATTTGAACTGATAACCGGGATGAAACCCATTCTGTGCCAGCGTTGCGGGGCAATTTCAGCTTTTAACCCTAAGGAGATGTGATGCGGTACCAAATCAGCGGAAAACAGATTGATGTAGGTGAAGCCCTTCAAACTCACGTCAAAGACGAACTTGGCGCAGTTGCCAAAAAATATGCCGAACGTCCGACGGACGCGACGATTATATTTTCGCGTGACGCCAGTGAATTCGTCTGCGAGGCAACCATCCATCTCTCGACAGGATTGACCGCATCGGCCAAGGCGCATGCCCATGAAATCTATGCCGCTTTTGAAAAATGCGCCGATAAACTGGAAAAACAATTGCGCCGTTACAAGCGCAGGCTAAAGGATCATCATCGGGAACGCTCGCAACCGGTTGAACTTTCCGGCGCTTCCTCGTATATCCTCGCCGGATCGGATAATTCGGAAGAATCGGAACCTGAAACACTCCAGCCCATGATCATCGCCGAAATGGAGACGAAAATACCGTCTCTTTCTGTTGGCGAGGCCGTGATGCAGATGGAATTGGCCGGGGCACCGGTTCTGGTTTTCCGCAACGAAGGACATAGCGGGATTAACGTGGTCTATCGTCGTGATGACGGGAATATTGGCTGGGTAGACCCATCGAACGCTAAATAAGCCCATTGGTTTTGGGCAGAGTAAAGTGAAGGTAAATGGAACTTTCGAATATTCTTTTGCCCGAAGCCGTGCGTGTTATCGGTCAGGCAACCAGTAAAAAGCGTCTCTTCCAGCAATTGGG
Source organism: Marinosulfonomonas sp. (assembly GCA_015494385.1). Classification (GTDB taxonomy): domain Bacteria; phylum Pseudomonadota; class Alphaproteobacteria; order Rhodobacterales; family Rhodobacteraceae; genus Profundibacter. Next base: position 611 of record WGBJ01000514.1, on the reverse strand, counting down.
CGAGATCGCTTCCGCGGTGCATGGCATTGATGCCTCCGATGCGGCCAAAGCGTTGCAGGATCGTGAAAATCTGGGGCCAACCGGGGTCGGGCATGGTGTTGCCCTGCCCCACGCGCGCATTGCCGGTTTGCAGTCGGTTGTCGGCACCTTCCTGCGAATTGAAAAGCCGCTGAATTTCGACGCGGTGGACCGTCAGCCCGTCGATCTGGTTTTCACCCTGTTTGCGCCACTTGATTCCGGCGTCGAGCATCTGAAGGCGCTGGCCCTTGTATCCCGCACCATGCGTGACAGCGCCATTTGCGCCAAACTGCGGGCCAACACAGACCCCGCGACATTGCATACGCTTTTGACCGATACGCAGGCGTCACAGGCAGCTTAGAGCGCATCCAATCTCATCATAATCCTGTATTCACCGCACAGCCCGAGGCAGCGTTTGCGCCAGCAAATGCGTTCGGGTTGGGTGGTGGATTCAATTGAATTGGATTTGCTCCAGGCTACTTTAGCGCCTTATATCCGAACATCATGTAGTCCCGTTGGTAGGCATCCCGCGTTGCCGCCTCGATTTCGGCGTCGTAAATCTCATCCAGCCGGAAGGGGTGGCTGTCGGGCAT
>WGBJ01000513.1 GCA_015494385.1 Marinosulfonomonas sp. | reverse complement strand
ACCGTGGGGTATTTGCTAGAGGCCCGCAAACGCGGCAACGCAGCAATCGAGGCCGCCTTTAGGGCCGCCCCCTTTGCCGCCCATCGCACCACCCGCGCCTATGCCTATCTGGCCGATTGTCTGGTCGAAACCGCCTTTCAGGTTGCCACCCGCCGTCTGCACAAAATCGCCAACCCCACCGATGCCGAACGCCTGTGCGTGCTGGCGGTGGGCGGATCTGGCCGCGCCGAAATGGCACCCCATTCCGACATCGACCTGTTGTTCCTGACCCCCTACAAAATGACCGCATGGGCCGAAAGCGTGATTGAATCCATGCTGTACATCCTGTGGGATTTACGCCTGAAGGTCGGCCATTCCAGCCGCACCATCAAGGATTGCCTCCGTTTGGGCGCCGAGGATTTCACCATCCGCACCGCCCTGCTGGAAGAACGCTATCTGGCGGGCGACGCCCCGCTGGCTGACGAGCTGAAAGAAACCCTGTGGCGCGATCTGTTCAACGGCACCGGCCCCGAATTCATCGAGGCCAAGCTGGAAGAGCGCAGTGAACGCCACCGCAAACAGGGCGGCCAGCGTTATATGGTCGAACCCAATGTGAAAGAGGGCAAAGGCGGCCTGCGTGATCTGCAATCGCTGTTCTGGATCGCCAAATACATCCACCGCGTCGATGACGTGGCCGAACTGGTTGCCCTTGGCCTGTTCACGCAAGACGAATACGACAGTTTCGCCGACGCCCAGCAATTTCTGTGGGCCACCCGTTGCCACATGCACCTGATCGCCGGTCGCGCGATGGAGCAGTTGACGTTCGACCTGCAGGTCGAGGTTGCCAAACGTATGGGCTATAAAACCCACGATGGCCGCCGCGCGGTGGAATATTTCATGCAGGACTATTTCCGCCACGCTACCCATGTGGGCGATCTGACCCGCATCCTGCTGACCGCGCTCGAAGCCAGCCACGCCAAACAGGAACCCCGCCTGCTGCGGTTTTTCCGCCGCCGCAAAAAGGCCAAGCCGGGCTACCAGATCGTCCAGAACCGCCTGAATGTTGCAGATGAAAAACTGTTTCTACAGGACAAAATGAACATCCTGCGCCTGTTTGAAGAGGCCCTGCGCACCGGCGTTCTGATCCACCCCGACGCAATGCGGCTGGTGTCCTCGCATCTGGACCTGATCGATGACGAAATGCGCGCGGACAAGGAAGCAACCCGCATTTTCCTTGACCTGCTGTTGAAACACGGCAACCCCGAACGCGCCTTGCGCCGCATGAACGAATTGGGCGTGCTGGCCGCCTTTATCCCCGAGTTCGAGCCGATCGTGGCAATGATGCAGTTCAATATGTATCACCACTACACGGTGGACGAACACACCATCCAGTGCATTTCCAACCTTGCCCAGATCGAGCGTGAAGAGTTGAAAGAAGAACTGCCCATTGCCTCGGGCATCCTGAAGGGCGGGATCAATCGCAAGGTGCTGTATGTGGCGCTATTGCTGCACGACATCGGCAAGGGGCGGGACGAGGACCACTCGATCCTTGGGGCGAAAATCGCCCGCAAGGTGGCCCCGCGTCTGGGACTGAAACCGGACGAATGTAAAAACGTCGAATGGTTGGTGCGCAACCATCTGCTGATGTCGGACGTGGCACAAAAACGCGACATTTCCGATCCGCGCACCATTCGCGGCTTTGCCAAGGCGGTCAAGAACAAGGAGCGGCTGGATCTGCTAACGGTGCTGACGGTCTGTGACATTCGCGGGGTCGGGCCGGACACATGGAACAACTGGAAGGCCATGCTGATCCGGCGGCTGTATTCCGACACCGAAACCGCGCTGGAAAACGGCATGGAGGCGGTGAACCGCACCGCCCGCGAAAACGCCGCCAAAAAGGCACTGCGTCAGGCATTGGCGGATTGGGACAAGAAGGATCTGAAAGTCGAAACCGCCCGTCACTACCCCCCTTACTGGCAGGGCCTGCAAACCAGCGCCCATGTGATTTTCGCCAGGCAATTGCGCAACCTGACCGAAGACGAAATCCGCATCGACCTGAAACCCGACGAGGACCGTGACGCGACCCAAGCCTGTTTCGTTCTGGCCGACCACCCCGGCATTTTCTCGCGACTGGCCGGCGCACTGGCGCTGGTCGGGGCCAATGTGGTGGACGCGCGCACCTACACCACCAAAGACGGCTATGCGACTGCGGTGTTCTGGATACAGGATGGCGATGGCTCGCCTTACGAAGGATCGCGCCTGAACCGGTTGCGCGTGATGATCGAAAAGACGCTAAAAGGCGAGGTGATCGCACGCGATGCCCTGCAATCACGCGACAAGATCAAGAAACGCGAACGCGCCTTCAAGGTGCCAACGACAATCACCTTCGATAACGAGGGCAGCGAGATTTACACGATTATCGAGGTCGACACCCGCGACCGCCCCGCCCTGCTCTATGATCTGACGCGCACCCTTGCCCATGCCAATGTCTATATCGCCAGCGCGGTGATTGCGACATACGGGGAACAGGTGGTCGATACATTTTACGTCAAAGACATGTTCGGCCTTAAATACCACGAGGAAAACCGGCAAAAGACATTGGAAAAACGCCTGCGCAAGGCGATTGAAGAGGGCTTTGAAAGGGCACAGGCCGGATGAGTGGACGCAAACGCATGCTGGGCGGGTTTCTGACCGTTGGCGGCTGGACATTGCTAAGCCGTTTGCTGGGCTTTATCCGCGACGTGATGATCGCGGCGTTTCTGGGTACAGGTCCGGCGGCGCAAGCGTTCATCGTTGCCTTTTCCCTACCCAATATGTTTCGCCGCTTCTTTGCCGAGGGCGCGTTCAACATGGCCTTTGTGCCGATGTTTTCCAAGAAACTGGAAGCCGGGGACGAACCACTGGAATTTGCTCGCGATGCCTTTTCCGGCCTTGCCAGCATCCTGATCACCCTGACCGTGATTGCCATGGTGCTGATGCCGTGGCTGGTCTGGGCCATGGCCAGCGGGTTTGTCGGGGATGAACGGTTTGATCTGGCGGTCACCTACGGGCGCATCGCATTCCCCTATATCCTGTTCATCTCGCTTGCTGCCCTTCTGTCCGGCGTATTGAACGCGCTTCACCGTTTCACCGCTGCCGCCGCTGCTCCGGTGCTGCTGAATGTGATCTTTATCACCGCCTTGGTGGTCGGCAATCTGGCCGGACTGGACGTGGGTCTGACACTGGCATGGATGGTCCCCGTGGCCGGTATCGCGCAACTGGCGCTGGTCTGGGTCGCGGCCAAACGGGCGGGCTTTGCCCTCTACCCCGCATGGCCAAAGCTGACCCCTGATCTGAAACGCCTCGCCATCATCGCCGCGCCCGCCGCCTTGGCCGGTGGCGTGGTGCAGGTCAACCTGCTGGTCGGTCGTCAGGTTGCCAGCCAATTCGACGCCGCTGTCGCGTGGCTCTATAACGCCGATCGCCTGTATCAACTGCCGTTGGGCGTGGTGGGCATCGCCATCGGCATCGTGTTGCTGCCCGAACTGTCGCGCCGCCTTCAGGCAGGTGACACCGCTGGCGGGCAAGAGGCGTTCAGCCGCGCCGGTGAAATCTCGCTTGCCCTGACCATCCCTGCCGCTGTGGCGCTGATCGTGATCCCGCTGCCGCTGGTCGAAGTGCTGTTCCAGCGTGGCAAATTCGGCCCCGACGATACCGCCGCCACCGCTGCGGCTGTGCAAATCTACGGCCTTGGCCTGCCCGCCTTCGTGCTGCAAAAAGTATATCAACCGCTGTTCTTTGCCCGCGCCGATACCAAAACCCCGTTCTACTATGCGCTGGTCGCGATGGTGATCAACGCGGGGCTTGCCATCGGGCTGGCGCCAATCATCGGCTACCTTGCCGCCGCCATTGGCGCGACCTTTGCCAGTTGGGGCATGGTGTTCCTGCTGTGGTCGGGGTCGCGCAAAATGGGGGATGCGGCGCGCTATGACAAACGTTTCCGCAAACGCATTATCGGAATTCTGGCCGCTGCGACCTTGATGGGGGTCGTCCTGTTTGCTGCACAACTGATATTGAACCCGATGTTCGGCGCGGGGGCGTGGCGTTATCTGGCGCTGGCCCTGCTGATCAGCATCGGCATTGTCAGCTACTTTGGCATCGGCCAGATGATCGGCGCCTTCAAGCTGTCGGAATTCCGCCGCTCGTTACGCCGTTAACCCCTTCCAAATGGCCCAAATATCCGCGCCGCAGGCATAGAATCTCTTATCCCCGCCGCCGCACCTGCGCCAATGCCCGCGAAAAACCACCGGGGCTAACCACAAAGGACAGCGCGAAACCGGTGCCAAATCCGGCCAGATCGGCAATCCAGTCCTTACCACCACCAAAAAACACACCGAATATCAGCTGGATGAACAACAGGAACCCGATCATGGTAAAGGCCTGATATTTATTCGCCCCCTGCGCAGCCAGATTGACCCACAGCAAAAAGGTAAACGCCCCGATCAACCCGTAAACGCCCGGATAGGCCCCCACCAGCGCCATGCGGCTGTCGACAAACAGACCATACACCAATGCCCCAACGATCGACGCCGCAAAGAACACCAGCAGCAATGCCCACCAGCGGAACACCTCGCCCACGAATTTGCCCATCGCCAGCAGGATCACCACGGCAAACAGCATATGGGTGAAATTCACATGCAGGAACGGATAGGTCACAAAGCGCAATAATATCTCGGGCGGGTAACGCCCTGCCTCGATCATCCGGTCGATCAACAAGCCCGATGGCGCGTATTCCTGAATCGCCGCGATCCGCCAGCCCACGGCCTGCGGACCACCAATCAAACCGCGCGCGCCCAGATTGAACGCCAGTTCAATCAGAAACATCGCCCCGGCCAGCGCCACAATCACCGGCGGCAGGGGGTTAACGGGTGACACATCGGGATTACTGCTCATACCTATAGGCTCCTTTGGTTGACGGCCCTTGCCCCTATGGGTAAGCGAAACGCACAACATAATCCAGACGGAGTACATATTATGACAGAGGTGGTCCACACACCCCGCGTCTTTTCAGGCATTCAGCCCTCGGGCGGCCTGACCCTTGGCAATTATCTGGGCGCGATCAAGCGCTTTGTCGAAATGCAGGAGAATGGCGTTGAATCCATCTATTGCATGGTCGACCTGCACGCCATCACCACATGGCAGGACCCTGCCAAACTCCGCCACGCCACGCGCGAGCTGTGCGCCGGTTATATCGCCGCCGGTCTGGACCCGGAAAAATCCATCCTGTTCAATCAAAGCCAGGTGTCCGCCCATGCCGAGCTGGGCTGGGTGTTCAACTGCGTTGCCCGCATGGGCTGGTTGAACCGGATGACACAATTCAAGGACAAGGCGGGCAAGAACCGCGAAAAGGTTTCGGTCGGGCTGTTCAGCTATCCCACGCTGATGGCTGCCGATATTCTGCTTTACCACGCCACCCATGTGCCGGTGGGCGAGGACCAGAAACAGCATGTCGAGCTGACCCGCGACATCGCCGCCAAGTTCAACCACGATTACGGCGTTGATTTCTTCCCGATCACCGAGCCGGTGATCGAGGGGGCGGCCACGCGGGTAATGTCCTTGCGCGATGGCAGCAAAAAGATGTCGAAATCCGACCCCAGCGATATGAGCCGGATCAACATGACCGATGATGCCGACACCATCGCCAAAAAGATCCGCAAGGCCAAAACCGACCCCGACGGGTTGCCCAGCGAGGCCGAAGGGCTGGACGGGCGCCCCGAGGCAAAGAACCTTGTCAGCATCTATGCGGCGCTGTCGGAAAAGACAGTTGATCAGGTTTTGGCCGAAGTTGGCGGCAAGCAGTTTTCCGAATTCAAACCGATGCTGTCGGAACTGGCGGTTGAAAAACTGTCGCCCATATCGGCCGAGATGGACCGGCTGATGCAGGCACCGGATGAAATCGACGCGATCCTGCGCAAAGGGGCGGCCAAGGCCCGCGTGATTGCCGATCCGATTCTGCAAAAGACACTGGAAATCGTGGGGATGGTGCGCTGATCCGCCAATCCGCCGCATCATTCCCCTCTTGCTTTGCCCCCGCATCCCTTGCATCATCGCCTGCAAGGAGAACAAAACATGCGTAAATTTCTTGTGGTGCTGGATGACAGCCGTGAATGTTTGAATGCGATGCGCTTTGCAGCGATGCGGGCGGCAAAATCGGGGGGCGGGGTCGAGGTTCTGGCCATCATTCCGCCCGAGGAATTCAATCACTGGATCGGCATCGGCGACATCATGCGTGAAGAGGCCCGTGAACGGATCGAGGTGCATTTCGAGGTGTTCGCCAAATGGATGCGCGACCGGCAGGGGATCGACCCCGAACTGGTGATCCGCGAGGGCGAGGCCGTGACCGAGATTCTGGCGCAGGTCGACGAGGACCCCGAAGTGGGCGTTCTGGTACTGGGGGCCGGCAGTGGCAAAGGCGGACCCGGTCCGCTGGTGACGCAGATGACCAAATCATCCGCAACCCTGCCCATTCCGCTGACCATTGTGCCGGGCGAAATGTCCAAGGAACGGCTGGAAGCGATCACCTGATCGGCCATTAGAACCATTCCAAACCTTGACAGCGCGGCGTTGCAGGCGCATATCCATAATCCTGACCAAAAAGGTGTGCCAAATGTTTATCCAGACCGAATCCACCCCGAACCCCGCGACCCTTAAATTCCTGCCGGGCCAAAGCGTCCTTGGCAAAGGCACCGCCGATTTTCCCTCGGCCGAAGTGGCGGGAAAATCGCCGCTGGCACAGCGTATCTTTGCGGTTGGCGGCATTTACGGCGTGTTTCTGGGCACTGATTTCATCACCGTGACCAAAGGCGAGGACATCGCGTGGGAGCACATCAAACCCGCGATCCTTGGCGCGATCATGGAGCATTACCAGTCCGGCGATCCCGTGCTGATCGGCGAAGCCGAAAGTGCCGGCCATGCCGATCACGAAGAAGCGGACGAAGCTATCGTGTCCCAGATCAAGGAACTTCTGGACACACGCGTGCGCCCCGCTGTGGCGCAGGATGGTGGCGACATCACCTTTCACGGCTTTGATCAGGGCGTAGTTTACCTGCACATGCAGGGTGCTTGCGCCGGTTGTCCATCGTCAACTGTGACCCTGAAAATGGGCATCGAGAACCTGTTGCGCCACTATAGCCCCGAGGTAACCGAGGTGCGCGCGATTGACCTCTGAGCCGCTGATACTGGCGTTTGATACATCGGTCGCGCATTGCGCGGCCGCTTTGCTTTGGGGCAACCGGTTGTTGGTGCAACGCGACGAGCCAATGGCCAAAGGGCAGGCCGAACGCCTGTTTCCCCTGCTGGAAG
>WGBJ01000512.1 GCA_015494385.1 Marinosulfonomonas sp. | reverse complement strand
ACCTTGGGTGATCACGGGGTTACATTGCATCACCTGTGCACATGGTGGGATGTTCTCACCGAGGCCAAAGCCAGCGGAGCCTTTGACGAGGCCACCCTAACAGAGGTCGAAAGCTTTTTGTCCGCCCCCCGGGTCTGGCAGGATGCGCGAAAAAAATAATCGCCCAATCCGACGGAAATTCGTGTATATTGCGGGTTAAATATGAACACCCACCAAATGTGGAGAGTTTGAACTATCCACAGGTTTATACAATTTGCGCCGCCAGCGTGGCGCGTTTAAACAATTGCCGGTGGGACAAACAGGTGGGACATGAACGAAATTGCGCCGATAAATTCAGCTCAGGACGAGGCAGGCATCACCGATGCCCTGCCCCATAACATCGAGGCCGAACAGCAATTGCTGGGCGCGATCCTGACCAACAACGATATTTACGACCGTGTCGCGGCCATCATCGGCCCGCAACATTTCTTTGAGCCCACCCATGCGCGCATTTTCGAAGTTGCCGCCAGCCGGATTGCCAAAAACAACCTTGCCTCACCGGTCACGCTCAAGGCGTTTCTGGAGGATGACGAAGGGCTGAAAGAACTGGGCGGGCCGGCCTATCTGGTGCGTCTGGCAGGGGCTGCCATTTCCGGTTTCGCCGCCCGCGATTACGCGCAGATGATTTACGATCTGGCGATCCGGCGCGAATTGATCGCACTGGGCCGCGAGATTTCGGACAAGGCGGCCAAGGTCGATATTGCCTCGGAACCCAAAGAGCAGATCGTTGAGGCCGAACAGGCGCTTTATGCGCTTGGCGAACAGGGCCAGACCGACAGCGGATTTCAATCGTTCCTGAAGGCCGTGACCGATGCGGTGAATGTCGCCAACGCCGCCTATCAGCGCGACGGCGGACTGGCAGGGATTTCGACCGGTCTGATCGATATGGACAAAAAGCTGGGCGGCTTGCACCGTTCGGATTTGCTGATTCTGGCCGGTCGCCCGTCGATGGGGAAAACCTCGCTTGCGACCAACATCGCCTATAACATCGCCAAAGCCTATCAAAAGGGCACGCTGCATGATGGCACCGAGGGGGCGGTGAATGGTGGCGTTGTCGGGTTTTACAGCCTTGAAATGAGCGCCGAGCAGCTGGCGGCGCGGATCCTGTCCGAGGCATCAGAGGTGCCCAGCGAACAGATCCGCCGTGGCGACATGACCGAAGAGGAATTCCGCCGTTTTGTCGAGGCGGCCAAACAGCTTGAGGCCTGCCCGCTCTATATCGACGACACCCCCGCCCTGCCGATCAGCCAGTTGGCCGCGCGGGCCCGACGGCTGAAACGTACGCACGGGCTAGACGTTTTGTTCATCGACTATCTACAGCTGGTGCGCCCTGCCACGGCCAAAGACAGCCGGGTGAACGAGGTGTCTGAAATCACCCAAGGCCTGAAAGCGATTGCCAAGGAACTGGATATTCCCGTGGTCGCACTGTCGCAGTTGTCGCGACAGGTGGAAAGCCGTGACGACAAACGCCCGCAACTGTCGGACCTGCGGGAATCGGGTTCGATCGAGCAGGACGCGGATGTGGTGATGTTCGTTTACCGCGAGGAATATTACAAAGAACGCGAAAAACCGGGCGATCACGAGCTGGACAAGATGCAGGTCTGGATGGACGAAATGGAAGCCCTGCGCGGCAAGGCCGAAGTGATTGTCGGCAAGCAACGCCACGGCCCGATCGGCCATATCGAGCTGAGCTTTGAAGGTCAGTTCACCCGTTTCGGCAATCTGGTCAAACCGTGGCAAGGGGGCGATGGTGGCGAATTCTAGCCCGAACATTTCCCTTTCTGCTTGACCTTCCCCCGCCACCCGTCAAAAACCCCCTATGGGAAGTGGAAACCTGACAATTGATCTGGATGCGTTGACGGCCAACTGGCGGTTACTGGACGCGATGACAGATTGCGAAACAGCGGCGGTGGTCAAGGCTGACGGCTATGGGCTGGATGCGGGCCGCGTGGCGCGGGCGCTGGCCAAGGCCGGTGCGCGGCGGTTTTTCGTGGCGGTGGCCGAAGAAGGCGCGGCTGTGCGTCAGGCGCTTGGCCCCGGCCCCGAGATTTGTGTCTTTGGCGGGCATATGCGCGGCGATACCGATATGATCCACGATCTGCATCTGGTGCCGATCCTGAATTCCCTGAACCAGCTGACCCGCCATTTCGAGGCCCTGCCAAACGCCCCCTTTGGCATCCAGCTGGATACCGGCATGAACCGGCTGGGCATGGAGGGCCCCGAATGGGCCGCGGTGCGCGACATCGTTCTGCCGCAAAACCCCGTTTTGGTGATGAGCCATCTGGCCTGTGCCGATGAGCCGGACCACGATATGAACGCAAGCCAACTGGCCGCATTCCGCGAAATGACCGACGGCATAGAAGCGCCGAGATCGCTGGCTGCGACCGGCGGCATTCTGTTGGGGCCGGACTATCATTTCGATCTGACCCGCCCGGGCATTGGCCTCTATGGCGGCCTGCCCTTTGCCGATGCCCGACCCGTTGTGCATCTATCCCTGCCGGTGATCCAGACCCGCGATCTGGCGGCGGGGGAAACCGTGGGCTATGGCAATGCTTGGCATACCGATCAACCGGCAAAAATCGCCACCGTTTCCGGCGGTTATGCCGACGGGTTGATCCGAGCACTGTCAGGTAAAGCCACATTCTGGCACGATGACATCCCTTGCCCGCTGGTAGGCCGCGTGTCGATGGACCTGATTACGGTCGATATCAGCCATCTGAACGAGGCCCCGACCCATCTGGACCTGATCACCCCGCAACAAACGGTGGATGATCTGGCCCAAATGGCGGGCACTATCGGCTATGAAATCCTGACATCCTTAGGCCCGCGTTACGCCCGCCGCTATGCCGGAGGGTTTACCGCATGAGCCTGCTTGCCCCGATTGCCGCCATTGGCCGTAATACAATGGGTATTCTGGCCGCGCTTGGCCGGATCAGTATCTTTTTGTTCCAGACATTGGGCCATATGGTCCGCCCGCCGTTTTACATTAAGGAATTCGGCCACTCCCTTATGACTATTGGCTATTTCAGCCTGCCTGTTGTCGGCTTAACTGCTTTTTTCACCGGCGGTGCGCTGGCCTTGCAGATTTATGCCGGCGGCGCGCGGTTCAGCGCCGAGGCGGTGGTGCCACAGATCGTCGCCATCGGTATGGTGCGCGAATTGGGGCCGGTGCTGGTGGGCTTGATGATCGCCGCAAGGGTAACGTCCTCCATCGCTGCCGAAATCGCGACCATGCGGGTGACCGAACAGATCGACGCGCTGGTCACGCTGTCCACCCACCCGATGAAATACCTGACCGTGCCGCGTGTATTGGCCGCGTTCATTACGGTGCCGATACTGGTGGGCATCGGCGATATCATCGGCATTTTCGGCGGCTTCCTTGTGGCCACCGGCAAGCTGGACTTCAACGCCGCCACCTACCTGAACAACACTGTTGATT
>WGBJ01000511.1 GCA_015494385.1 Marinosulfonomonas sp. | reverse complement strand
GTGTAGTTTGGTCAGCCGTTGCCCCTCGGGCCGCATCTGTTCCAGCGCCACGCGGTCGCGTTCGGTGAAATAGAACACCAGATCGGCGTGATCGGTGGCCGCCTCGGCCAGTGCTGCGAAACGCGACCACGGGCCGGTCAGGCGTTTGGCGGAACGGGTGGCCTCGATCAGGATATAGGGGATATCCAGCGCGCGGGCGACAATCGGGCCGATGATGTCGGGGGCTTTATAATAGTTGTGATAAGTCACCCACGCCCGCCAGCCGCCTTTGGCGATCAGGCGCTTGGCCTCGTCATGGGCGCGTTGCTCCAGTTCGGCCTGAACAGCCCCATCGCCCTTGCCATCATACAGCCGCAACTCGGAAACCAGTTCCGCCTGATCCCCCAGCGCCGCCATTAATGCCCGCGCCATTTGCCGGTCCCCCGACGGGGTAGGGTGTGTCGGGGGTTTCATCGGGGCGTAAAAGGCGATGGTCCCCATGCGTTCAGCCCTTCATCATCTGGCGCAGCAACTGGTCCAGTCGTTTGATCCCCGGCATCATACCGAAATCCGATTGCAACCGCGCCAGCGCTGCCTTGGCCATTTCGCCGCGCCGTTCAGGGTCCATCGACAGATCGTAAATCGCACCCGCCAACGGTTCCGGCGCGTCATCGGACAGCACGCCATGCACGCCATTGTCGATGAATTCGGGGATGGCGGAAACCGGCGTTGATATGATCGGCAGCAATTGCGAGGCCGCCTCCATCAACACATTGGGCAACCCGTCGCGGTCGCCGTCTTTGGCGATCCGGCTGGGCAGGATGAAAATATCGCTGTTGCGCATTTCCTCGATTACCTCGGGCTGGTTCATCGACCCAAGCCACGTGATGCGGCCGGAAATGCCGGCCCTGTCCGCGCGTTCCCGCAGGGTGGTTTTCAGATCACCGCCGCCGATATGGGTCCAGTGCCAGTCCAGATCATCGGGCAACAAGGCCAGCGCGTCGATCAGATTGTCAAAGCCCTTCTTTTCCACCAATCGTCCGACCGACATCAGCCGGATGGTGCCTTTTGGCGGATCGGTGCGCTCGGGGGGCGGTGGAAAGCGGCTCAGGTCCAGCCCGTGATAGACCAGATGCATTCGCTCCGGCGTATCGGCCAGCCCTTGCAGATGTTTGGCGCCAAAACCGGTGCAGGTGGCGCCGAAGGTGGCGCCATAGGTGGCGGCAGACAGTTTTTCGCGTTTTTCCCACTCGGGCGACGTCCAGATGTCCTTGGCATGGGCGGAAAAACTCCACGGCAGTCCACGCATGATCGCGGCATAACGGGCGACCGAGGATGGCGTGTGCATGAAATGCGCATAAAGGCCCAGCGTTTCGGCGGGCATTTCGGCGGCCAGCACGCAAGCTTGGCCAAAACGGCGGATGCGGTTGCGGGTCTTGTCGCGGGCATAGTCCTGTTTCCAAAACGCATAGGCCTGTTTGTAGCCGGGCAATTTGCGCACCTTCCACCACGCACGCAGCACCCGCAGCGGTTCCTGATGCAGGTATTCCGGCAGGTAACGCACCCGCGCCTTGATCCGGTCATGCAGCGGATGGCGCTTTTTGTCGGTGGGAAAGCGCAAGGACCAGATGTCGAAGGTTTGCCCGACATCTTCCAGTGCGGCCAGTTCCTGCGCGATAAAGGTTTCCGACAGGCGCGGCCAGCCTTTGACAATGATCGCAAGCGGCGGGGCGGTCATGTTTTGACCAGCGCCTGAACGCGGGCGGATACATATTCCAGCCCGTCCAGCAATCCGTTGTGGTGATGGGCCGAGGGCGGCGGCTGATCGGGCAGGCCGCGGATGGCCTTGATCATCGCCTCGGGTGTCATGCCGTCGCGGTTTTCGTCAATCATGCGGGTCAGGCCCAGTTGTTCGGCCCGTTCGGCGCGGATGAACTGTTCGCGGCGTGGCACGGTGCGCGGCACGATCACGGCGGGTTTGTCAAACGACAGGACTTCGCAAAAGGTGTTGTAACCGCCCATGCAGATCACGCCCTGCGCGCCGGCAAACAGATGTTCGATCTTGGATTCAAAGCCAACGGTTTGCACGCGGCCATCCAGTTTGGCCACCCGTTCTTCAAATTCCATACGGGTTTCACCAGACAGGAACGGACCATAGACCAGCACGGCCATGGGCGACAGATCGGGGTCTTGCTCGTAGGCGGACAGCACAAGGTTGACCATCGCTTCGCCATCACCCCCGCCACCGGGTGTGATCAGGATATAGGGTTGTGGAATAGACAGCGGTTGGTCGCCGACCTCGCGGCGCAGATAGCCGGTCCAGTGCATCCGCTTGCGCACCGATTGCGGCAGGTCCAGACCTTTGGTTGGATCATAAATGGATTTCAGCCCGTAAACCCAGATTTCATCATAGAATTCTTCGGCGGCTTTGATCGCGCCCTTGCGCTGCCATTCCGTCGCCAGTGTTTCGGGGGAATCCAGAACATCGCGCAGGCCCAGCACCAGTTTGGTTTTTCCGTTGTTCTTCAGGTATTCCAGCGTTGGCAGCAATTCACCGCGAAACCCTGTTGGTTCCTTGTCAACGATTAGCAGATCGGGAACAAAGTATTCCGCCGCAGACCGGATTAGCCCCGCGCGCAGATTGGTGGTTTCGTCGATGTCCAGTCCCAGCGTCTGACTGATATAGGATCCATCCGACATCTTGGTCACGCCCGGCAGTCGGATGTGGTCGACATGTTCGGGAAAGGTGAACCGCCCCACCACGGGTGATCCGGTCAGGATCAGCGCTGACAGACCCGGATCATCCTTGGTGATCGCCGCCGCAATCGCCCGCGAGCGGCGCAAATGCCCAAGCCCGAAAGTGTCATGGCTGTAGAACAGCACCCGCGGCTGATGTTCCGCAGTGTTGGGGGCTTTGGTCAGTTTGTTCAGCATGGATTCCCCGATCTGCCTTAGGGTCGCAAATCTGCACCGGCGCGGCCCAGCACGCCTTTCAGATCATAAACGGTTGCGTTTGGTCGCCCCAAGGCGCGGATTTTATCGGCCCCCATTTCGACGAATTCGGAATGGGCCACAGCAAGGATGATTCCGTCGTAAGCCCCCGTTTCAAGGGCTTGCACAGGGGTGATGCCGTATTCGGATTGCATCACTTCGGGTGAAACCCACGGATCATAGACATCGGCGCTGATCGAATAGGCCGACAGTTCGTCCAGAATATCGACCACTTTGGTGTTGCGGGTGTCGGCGCAGTTTTCCTTGAAGGTAAACCCCAGCACCAGCACCCGCGCACGGGTCACGTCCACCTTGCGGGCCAGCATTTCCTTGACCAATACCTGCGCGATATGGCGACCCATGTGGTCGTTTATGCGGCGACCGGCCAGAATGACTTCGGGATGGTATCCGGTCTGTTCGGCCTTGTAGGTCAGGTAATAGGGGTCAACTCCGATGCAATGCCCGCCCACCAGCCCGGGGCGGAAGGGCAGGAAATTCCACTTGGTTCCGGCGGCTTCCAGCACTTCCAGCGTGTCCAGACCCAGTCGCGAAAAAATCAGCGCGAATTCGTTGACCAAAGCGATGTTCAAATCGCGCTGGGTGTTTTCGATCACCTTGGCGGCCTCGGCTGTTTTGATGGAACTGGCACGGTGCAGACCGGCTTTGACCAGCGGGGTATAGATGGCCTCGACCCGATCCAGCGTTTCATCGTCCTGCGCCGAGATGATCTTGACCACATTTTCCAGCGAATGTTCCGCGTCCCCCGGGTTGATCCGTTCAGGCGAATAGCCCAGCTTGATGTCGTCATACATCCGCAAACCGCTTTGATCCGCCAGCGCAGGCCCGCAGATTTCTTCGGTGACGCCGGGGTAGACGGTGGATTCAACGATTACCAAGGCCCCTTTGGTAAGATGGGGCGCGATCACCTTGCAGGCACCCAGCATGGGCGACAGATCGGGTTTTTTCGCGTCGGTGATCGGGGTGGGAACCGCGATGATAAAGGCGGTGCAACCGGCCAGGTCCTGTGCGTTGGATGTGAATGTCGCAGTTGTGGATTTCAGCGAGTCTGTTGACACCTCGCCATTGGTGTCGGTTTGCCTGTGCAGAGCCTTTACATGGCGGGCATTGGTATCAAATCCCACAACCTCGACCCCTTCACGCGCCAGTGCCAGTGCCAAAGGCAGCCCGACATAGCCCAATCCGATGATCGCGATTTTGTCTTTGACCGTCTTTGTCATTATTCCAACTTTGCTTAAGTCATTGGCGCAAGGCACCAGTTAGCACGGCATTCACAAATACGACAAAGATTTCGCCGCATTGGTAGTGTCAAAAGGCGCGACAACTCCGGCTGCGGCCGATCAAGGGGATTATCTATCCATTCAGCCGCAAATTGCAATTGGATTTCAAGCGCTTTTGCGTATTGGCGCGTATCTTGCAGGGTTTTGATGGGGCGTGAACCGGTTGGCATGTTGCGCAATTGCACAATCTATTCCATTGGCTTAGCATTGCGGATCAAATTGCTTGAAGATTGGAAACGGGAATGACTGGGATGCGCCATTGGTTTGCACTATGTGTGATGTTGATTTCGCTGGCGGCCTTTCCGGTTTCATCCCAAAGCATTACGGGCCTTTTGGGCGGAGACCAGACGGCTGACCAACCTTCTGGAACCGATACCCTGACAGAATTGATGCGACAGGCCACCGAAAGCGGCGTAACTGTGGTGATCATTGACCCCGATGGCAAGGTTGTCGGAAATTCGAACGGCACCGGTGATGCCGCGAATGGCGATTCCGAACGGGAAATGTCGGGCCTGATGGCGATGCAGGACGAAGCGGTGAGGTTCCGGCGGGATTTGAAGCGGATGCTGAAAACCATGCCGAATTCCTTTACCGAGGTAGAGTATATCCTGCGCGCCAGTAGCCCTGATGGCAATATTTCCACCTTCTTTAAAACATTGCTTTGGAGCCTTTTGTTTTTTGCCATCGGTATGGTGGTGGAACGCGAAATCTATGGGCGGCGGTTTGCAAAGAAATACGTCATTGCACGGGTTAAGGAAAACCCGATTGGCTATACGGAAAAATTGCCGTTTCTGGTGTATCGTTTCTTTGTCGGGGTTGGCGGAATTCTGGTTTCGATGCTCGTGGCCTACGGATTGGGCTATGCCATCTTTGGCGAGGAAACCGATACCGCGATGCAGTTTACCATCACGGTGATTTTCGTGGCCTATGCGGGTATCCGCTTTGTCACAACGATCTGGCGTATGGTTCTGGCCCCCTACCTGTGCCAGTACCGGATCCCGCAATTTTCAGACAAGGATGCGCGCAAGCTGTATTACTGGGCGTCAATTCTGGCAACACTGGATATCTGTTCGTTGATGTTCAGCATGTGGGTCAAAGAACTGGGCCTGAATTACGAAGTATATGCGTTTATTTCTTCGGCTATGGCTCTGGTCGTTGCGGTGATGAACATCATCATGGTTCTGGTCAATCGCCGTGCTGTATCGCGGGCCATTCGCAACGGGCGCCCTGTCGAGGAAACCAATTTCGCGGCCAAGTTTGTTT
Source organism: Marinosulfonomonas sp. (assembly GCA_015494385.1). GTDB lineage: Bacteria > Pseudomonadota > Alphaproteobacteria > Rhodobacterales > Rhodobacteraceae > Profundibacter. The sequence goes on along the minus strand of WGBJ01000511.1, from coordinate 2,801 downwards.
CCTATGCCTGGGTGCCGGTTGTCATAATCTATTTTATCTATTCGTGGGTCCGCCTGACGCATGATCTGGTGCTGCAAAAACCGACAACCTTTCCGTTGATTGCCGGCGCATATGCCGTGGGAACGGCGATTGTCGTTGTCTATGCGATTATCAACTATGTGATCGAGCGTGCTTTTGCCAAAGCCAGAGAGGCGCGAAAAATTTCGCACAAGATGGAAAAGGCCGATCAGGCTGATGACGAAATGGTTGTGAAGGGCGGCGAAAACGATCCGGCGGATGGCGGGGTCGCATTGGAACAAACCAACCCGGGCGAGGCGCAACCCCAAGAATCCGGAGGAGAGCAATCCCAATCGGGCGATGCGCAGGCAGAATCGCACGACGAGGAGACAGAACTGGAAAAACCCAAAAACCCTGCCGCGCACCCGCTTGCCAATTTCGAGGATCTGGCGCGGCGGGTTTCCGGCATTCTGGCATTTGTCGCCGGTTTCTGGGCCTTTATCGAAATCTGGGGCGGCAATATGTCGATGGTGCGCGCATCTGTTATCGAGCGCGGGCTGGACATCATTGTTATCCTGTTCATTGCCTATATCGTTTACCATTCCTTCCGCATCTGGATTGACAGCAAAATCGCCGAGGAACAGGGGGATGCCCCCGAGGTTGAAGAACTGGGTGGTGAAGGTGGCGGAGAGGGCGCCAGCCGCCTGTCAACTCTGTTGCCGCTGTTTCGCATTTCGATGATGATCCTGATTATCACCACCTTTACCCTGATCCTGTTGTCGCAACTGGGTATCAACGTCAGCCCGCTGTTTGCCGGTGCCGGTGTTGTCGGCCTGGCCATCGGTTTCGGGGCGCAAACGCTGGTGCGGGACATCTTTTCCGGGGTGTTCTTTTTGCTGGATGATGCGTTTCGCAAAGGCGAATATATTGATACCGGCGATGTGAAGGGCACGGTTGAAAAGATCTCGCTGCGCTCGATGCAGTTGCGCCATCATCGCGGCCCGCTGAATACAATTCCTTTTGGCGAAATCCAGTTCCTGACCAACTATTCCCGCGATTGGGTGATCATGAAACTGCCGCTGCGGGTGACCTATGACACCGACCCGGAACGCGTGCGCAAGCTGATCAAGAAGCTGGGGCAGGAACTGTTGGAAGACCCTGTAATCGGCAAGGATTTCCTGCAACCTCTGAAATCGCAAGGCGTGATCGAAATGCAGGATTCGGCCATGATCATCCGCGTAAAATTCATGACCAAACCGGGCGGCCAATGGATGATCCGCAAACGGGTGTTGCAGGAAATCCGCGATCTGTTTGAACGTGAAGGCATTAAATTTGCCCACCGCGAAGTTACGGTGCGTCTGGCCGAGGATGACAATGGCAAGGCCCATAATCTGACCAAGGAACAGAAAGAAGCCATTGCCGCCGCGGCCCTTCCGGTTCTGGAAGAAGACGAGATGGCCGAAAACCCCGAGGAAAACGGTGGCGGCGATGATCGCTAGTTTTTGTAGGGGTCCAGTGAATCCCGCAGGCCATCACCAAAGAAGCTGAACGCCAGTACGGTGATGATGATGGGCAGCATCGGGATGGCCGTCCACGGGTAAATCTCGATCGAGGCAAGGTGCTGCGCATCGTTCAGCATCACCCCCCAGCTGACCGCCGGTGCCCGCAGGCCCAGCCCAAGGAACGACAGCGCCGTTTCCCCCAGAATCATCGCGGGGATCGACAGGGTGGCGCTGGCAATCAGGTGGCTCAGGAAATTGGGCAACAGGTGTTTGCGGATCACCCGCGCAGGCTTGGCCCCCATGACCTCGGCCGCCTTGACGTATTCCTCTTCCCGCAAGGCAAGGAATTTTGACCGCACCGCGCGGGCCAGCCCCGGCCAGTCCAGCGCGCCAAGGATCAGCGAGATCATAAAGAACACCGCCACAGGCCCCCAACTGGCAGGCACCGCCGCCGACAGGGCCAGCCACAGGGGCAGTTCGGGGATAGAGCGCAGGATTTCAATGATCCGCTGGATGGTCCAGTCGATACGCCCGCCAAAATATCCGGCGATACTGCCGAATGTGATGCCCAGCAGGAAGGACACAGTGATGCCGATCAACCCCACGGTCATCGACAATTGCGCCCCATACAGGATGCGCGAAAACACATCCCGCCCCAACCGGTCCGAGCCAAACAGGAACAGCGTTGCCCCTTCGGGTGCGCAAACAAGGTGGCGGTTTGTTTTGAATAAACCCAGTATTTTGTATTCGTCACCCTCGCAGAAAAACTCCAGCGGCATGGCTTTGGTTTTGTCGGTGGTATAGTCCCAGCGATAGTTCACCAGATCGGCATGCGCCGTCGTCGGATAGACATAGGGGCCGATGAATTTGCCATCATGGAACAGATGGATCCCTTGGGGCGGCGCATAGAGGTAATCGGCGTTGCGCTCGTTCGGGGTGTAGGGGGCAATGAAACCGGCAAAGGGCAACAGCAGATAGCCGACCAGCAGGAAAATGCCCGAAATCAGCGCCAGCCGGTGTTTGCGAAACGCCCGCCAGACCAGTTTCCAGTTGGGCATGTCCAGATCGGCGCGCTCGATCGCGCTCAGGTCTTCGTTTTCATCATAGGGGGCGTCCGAAACGTAGCGTCCGTCGGGTAAAATGGTCATCAGTCGCGCCCCCCGTAGCGGATGCGCGGATCAAGCAGCATCAGCAGCACATCCGAAATCATCGTGCCCACCAGCGTCAGCAGCGCCACGAACAGCAGGATGAAACCGGCCAGAAACTGATCCTGTGTTTTTAAGGCAGTCAGCAGGGCAGGGC
>WGBJ01000510.1 GCA_015494385.1 Marinosulfonomonas sp. | reverse complement strand
GGGGAAAAGCCCCTGTTCAATTCATTCAGGCGTTCACATCCACCACAACGCGCCCTTTGACCTGACCTTTCAGGATGTCACGGCCCAGTTGCGGCAGGTCATTCATCGTCGCGGGCTGGATCATCGCTTCCAGCTTGTCCATCGGCAGATCCTGCGCGATCCGCTGCCATGCTTTGACGCGGTTCCCGTATGGTTGCATCACGCTATCAATCCCCAGCAGGTTCACCCCGCGCAGCAGGAACGGGATAACCGTGGTGTTCAACTGCGCGCCGCCCGCCAGACCCACAGCGGCAACCGAGGCACCGTATTTCATCTGCCCCAGCACCCGCGCCAGCATGTCACCACCCACGGCATCGACACAACCGGCCCATGTTTCGCTTTCCAGCGGGCGTTTGGTGGTCTCGTTGATGTCCTCGCGCGGCACGATCTGGGTGGCGCCAAGGGATTTCAGGTAATCCGCCGCCTCGGGACGGCCTGTGACTGCGGCAACCTCATGCCCAAGGTTTGCCAGAATGGCCGTGGCAACCGAGCCAACACCGCCCGCAGCCCCCGTCACCAGCACCGGCCCATTGCCCGGTTTCAAACCGTGATCCTCAAGCGCCATCACCGCCAGCATTGCGGTAAAGCCCGCCGTGCCTACGGCCATCGCTTGCCGAGTGGTCAGCCCCTCGGGCAACGGCACCAGCCAGTCGGCCTTTACCCGTGCCTTTTGCGCATAGCCGCCCCAATGGGCCTCGCCCACGCGCCAGCCGGTCAGTACCACTTTGTCGCCAGGCTTGTATCGCTCGTCCGAGGAGGTTTCCACGGTACCGGCGAAATCAATCCCCGGGATATGCGGATAGTTGCGCACCAGACCGCCACCGGGGCCGATGCACAGCCCGTCCTTGTAGTTCACGGTGGAGTATTCCACCGCCACGGTGACGTCGGCTTCGGGCAGTTGAGCCTCGGAAATCTGCTGCACGGATGCGCTGGTTTTACCTTCGTCGTTCTTTTCGACGATCAATGCGTTGAATGTCATGGTGTTTTTCCTTTTCTATGCCTGATATTCGTCGGGAATAAATGGCAAATCTGTATCCTCCGGCTTGGTGCCGGCAGCGGTTAGCATGGCGTGGACCTGGCCACGATGATGGGTCTGGTGGTTGAATATCTGCATTACGCAAACTGATTTGGGTTTGGTGAAATCGCGCTGTAAAACTGAGGAATGCCACGAGAAATCGCCCTCGAAGTCTGCCTGTGTGACACGCGCGCCCCAGTCAATAAAACGCGCATCCGCCACTTTGCGGGATTGTTTTAAACCCTCCCAATCGGCAATGACGATGCCGCCTTTATCGGTGGGTGGTTCCCATCCGTCAAAGCGGCTCATCCACAGGGTATCGCCCCACAGGATGTGTGCCAGCGTGTTGTGAATCGAGCCGAAAAACGCCCCCCGATCCATGCGCCGCGCCGCGTCGTCCAATGTATCGGCAGCCTCATACAGGCTGCGGTTTTGCCATTGGTTGTAACGCGCCATCAATTGCACATAGTCGGGGGTGATCATGGCTATTCCTCTCCATATCCCTTGGGCACCGGAATATCCGGCAGCCCCTTGGCCCGTTTTTGCAAGGCCCGACCAATCACCACGCGGCTGATTTCTGTGGTGCCGTCAACGATGCGCAACATCTGCGCCAGACGCGACAGGCGGTCCATGCCGTATTCTTTCAACAGGCCCGAGCCACCCAGCACCTGCGTGCAGGTATTGGCGGCATCCACCGCAGCATCGGGCACAAAGCGTTTGGCGTGCGCGGCCATCAACGGGCCACGGTCGGTTCCCAGCGCATTGGCCGCCTCGCGATACAACAGGCGCGAGACTTCCAGATTGGTCGCCACATCGCCCAGCATCCACTGTATGCCGTCCAGATCAAGGTTCTTGCCGCCAAACATCTTGCGGTTCTTGGCATAGGCCAGCGCGGTGTCCAGCGCGGTTTCCATCAGACCACAACAGCCCGAGGCAATCGAGACCCGTGCAATATCGATCGCCATCAGCGAGCCTTGCAGGCCCTGCCCGATCGGCAGGATGATATTGTCCTCGGAGACCACAACATCCTTGAAATACATTTCCGACAGCGGCAGGAATTCATAGGACGGCGTGTTGTAACGCGGGCCAAAGGACACGCCTTCGGCATCTTTCGGGATGGCGATCATCGCCATGTCCTTGTGGCCCGGCTCGTCACTGGTTTTGACCACGGTCAGGTAAACATCCGCCTCGCCCGCCAGCGAAACCCACGCTTTGGCGCCGTTGATGGTCCATGTGCCGTCGCCGTTGATCACCGCGCGGGTATACATGGTCATCGCGTCCGATCCCGATTGCGGCTCGGTCAGGGCGAAATTGGCCAGCTTGCGGCCCGATGTCAGATCGCGCGCCCATTTTTCCTTGAACGCCTCGGTGCCGAACCCGCAGGTCGCATAGGTGCAAATATTGTGCATCGACAGCGCAAAGGCATAGGCACCATCGCCCTTGCCCAGTTCCTCGTAAACGCGGATGCCTTCGCCCAGCGGCAGGCCCTGCCCACCCCATTCCTCGGGCGCATAAAGGCCGGTCAGACCGGCGGCACCGGCCATGGCGGATGCGGCACGGGGCCAGACGCCCTTTTCGTTCCAGCCGTCCACATTGGGTTTGATCACATCCTCGCAATGTGCCTTGGCGGCTTCCAGTATCTTGTCTATTTTCGTGCCCATCGGTGCATCCTCCCTGGCGAGTCATTAAATGTCTTACAATTGGGCAGACCTTGCCACAGCTTCAAATGTCTGACAAATGGAATCTATGAAAACCGAACTGGAAACTTCCCGCGAACTGTCGGTGCAGATTGCCGAGGCGATACGCGATGCGATTGTATCCGGCACATTGATCGTCGATGAACGTCTGCCCAGCGAGGCCGAGTTGGCCGAGAAATTCAACGTATCGCGCCCCACCGTGCGTGAAGCATTAAAACGGCTGGCAGCGCAAAACCTGATCCGCACCCAGCGCGGGGCGACCGGCGGGGCCTTCGTGAACCGGCTGCGGTTCGAGGACGCCTACGGGCAGCAGATCACCACCTCGACCCTGCTGTTGTCAATGAACGCTGTCGATTTCGAAACCGCTTGCGAGGCGCGCTATGCACTGGAACGCGCCTGCGCGCCGCTGTCGGCCAAACGGCGCACCGGCGACCATCTGGCGACCATGCGGGCGGAAATCCACCGGCAGGGGCAGCCAGGCCTGTCGGACGAAGGGTTCTGTGCCAGCGATGTCGCGTTTCACCGCGCGTTGGTGGATGGCGCGGGCAATCCGGTGTTGTCTTACCAGTTGGCCGGCGCCATCGAGGCGATTGAGCCCTTGATGAACATGATCACCTTTTCGGCGCGGTCCCGCGAACAGATCGTGGCGCTGCACACCCGGATTGCCGATGCAATCGAGGCCGGTGACGGTGCAAAGGCAGATGCCGCCTTGCAGGCGCTGGCGGCCTATACGGTCGAGCTGGCGCGGGATGTGGCGGCACGCAAAGGCGGTTAACCGGCTATTTACCATACTGGGCCAAAGTGGCGGCATGACCTATCATTCCTCACCTTTGACGCCCGAATTGTGGTTGCAGGATATGTTTGCCTCGAAGGCCGTGCAGCGGGGCGAAGTGATCCGCCGCAAGGCCCGCGATATCGAGCGGTTTGTCGGCATGGATATGTTTCGTGCCGAACTGCAACGCCGCGGATTTCGCGCCGTGTAAAACGCAGGGCAGATCATTGTGTTCTGCAACCAGCAAGCCGTGCGCCCTATCGTCTAGCCCCTGTTTTCTTTGAAAGAAAACAGACCGAAATCTTTTAAAGATTTCGGGGCAGCGGGATATTGCCTGCTTCGTTTTGCCAAGCCGAAAAACTGCGCTATAGCATCCGCATGACACAGCTTTTCAAACTTGCTCTGGTTCTTTTTCTGATCCTCACCGCACCACTGCCCACAACCGGACAGGAAACGACCACACCAGTGGCCAGCACCACTGAATGGTCCACCCCCCTGATCAAATCCGCCCGCACCCAGATCGGCGTAACCCTGATCTATGACGGCAGCTATCAACGGCTTGAATTTCCCAACGGCGACATCCCCCGCCTGCGCGGTGTCTGCACCGATGTGGTGATCCGTGCCCTGCGGGATGCGCACGAGATTGACCTGCAAGCCAAAGTCAATGCCGACATGAAGGCGCATTTTTCCAGCTATCCAAAGATCTGGGGCCTGTCGCGCCCCGACAGCAATATTGACCACCGCCGCGTGCCCAACCTGATCACATATTTCAAACGTCACGGCGCGGCTGTCCCCATGACTGACAATCCGCAAGATTACCTGCCCGGCGACATCGTGACATGGATGCTGCTCCCCGGCACCCCGCATGTGGGCATCGTCAGCGACAAGATTGATCCGCAATCCGGCAACCCGCTGATTATCCATAACATCGGCTGGGGCACGCGCGAAAACGACATCCTGTTTGCCTATGACATGACCGGCCACTTTCGCCCCGAAAACGGAAATTATTGACCGCCAACCCCTTTTCAACCACCCACCGCCCCCCTATATATGATTTGTCCCTTCGGGGACTATGGACATAAACGCGCTCGTAATAAGCGGATCGGACCCGGGGGCGGTACCCGGCGGCTCCACCAAACATCCTTCATTTGGGGATCATGGGGCCGAAACAGGATCGACGAACGTCTAAAGGGGTTAGCTTTGTCCCGGTGAGTTACCACCGTTATCGGTACAATTTAAGCTAGTTGCAAATGACAACAAAGCTCCGATGGCTCTGGCTGCGTAAGCGGTCCGATCTATCGAAATCTTAAGTCCTTACGCCTAGCAGCCTAAGGCGGGGTTTGCAGGTACCTGGCAACAGAAACCTGCGCTTTACCTTAATTTATCAATCACATAGCGGGATTCACGGCCCGTCATCCGGCGTTGGTTATTTGAGTGCAAACATATCCACTAAACCGGTTTAATGGATGTGTCTTTTGCCCAAAAACACATCCCTGCTTCACAGCCCCCTATTGATCGGCAATACTCCGGCCAACCAAAGCAGGAGTTGCCATCATGACCACCGCCAGATTTGACCGCATCGCCCAAACCGCCCAACGCCATGTCGACAGCGGCGCGCTAAGCGGCATTGAATGGAACATCCTGCGCGGCGGGCGCGAATGGGCGCGCGGGGCTTATGGCATGGCGGACGGGCTGAACAACATTCCGATGCCGGACAAACCGATCTATCGCATATTCTCGATGACCAAGCCGGTGGTCTCGGCCGTTGCCCTGATGCTGATGGAGCAGGGCCGGTTGCGCCTGTTTGACCCGCTGGCCGCCTATCTGCCGGAATTTGCGCAAATGCAGGTGCTGAACCCCGATGGCACCACCTCCCCCGCCGCGCCGATCACCATTGATCACCTGCTGACCCACCGCGCCGGATTTTCCTACGGCTTTATTCCCGATTGCCCCGTGGCCGAACTGTACCGCAAGGCCCCTTTGCGCAACGGCACCGTTCCACTCGAGGAATTCACCAACACCATCGCCATCCTGCCGCTGGCCTATCAGCCGGGCAGCAAATGGCTCTATAGTGTGGCCACCGATATTCTGGCCCGCGTGCTGGAAGTGATCCTGCAAAAACCCCTGCCTGCCATTCTGGCAGACTATGTGCTTGATCCGCTGGGACTGAAAGACACCGGTTTCATGGTGCCCGCCGAAAACCGCGACCGGATTATGCCGATGTTTGGCAAGATAAATCTGGATGACGTAATGGATTACGACGCCGAGCCGCAAACCCTGATCCCTTCCGACATTTCCTATGAGCACCCCGCCGACAACCCCGATTTCGCGCGTGGCGGCATGGGGCTGTTTTCGACGCTGGACGATTACACCGTGATCGCCCGTTTCCTGTCCAGCGGTCTGGCGCCGGACAACAGCCGCCTGCTGTCGCGCAAAACCGTGGAGATGATGTGGACCGACCGGCTGCCCGACAGCCAGAAACCGATGATGATCGGCCCCTTCCCCTTTGCCGGTTATGGCTGGGGGCTGGCCGGTCGCGTGATGAGTGATATGGGGGCCGCGATGTATCCCAGCAGTCAGGGCGAATATGGCTGGGCCGGGGCCGCCAGCACGTTTTTCTGGATTGATCCGGCCGAGGACATCATCGGCATCGTGATGACGCAATATCTGGGCTCGAAAATCCCGATAGGCGAAGATTTTATGACCGCCGCCTATCAGGCTCTTGATTGAAGCGGCTACTTGCCCAGCCCGTCCAGCGCCTGTGTGAAATCATCGGCGATGTCGTCATAATCCTCAAGCCCCACGGAAATGCGGATCAGACCGTCAGTAAACCCGTGTTTGATCCGTTCCTCCGGCTCGTAGGTGGAATGGGTCATGCTGGCCGGATGTTGCACCAGCGTTTCCGCATCCCCCAGGGATACCGCGCATGTCACCAGATCCAGCGCATCCATCAGGTCGCGACCCGCGTCCATGCCGCCCTTTAGCTCCAGCGCGATCATGCCGCCGAATTGCGACATCTGCCGTTTGGCCAGATCATGGAAGGGCGAGCTGGGCAAACCCGGATAGTAAACCTGCTCCACCGCGTCATGCGCTTCCAGCAGTTCGGCCAGCTTTTGCGCCGTCTGGCAATGCCGGTCCATCCGCAGATGCAGGGTTTTGATGCCGCGCAGCACCAAAAACGCATCCATTGACGAAATCATCGCGCCGTTCATTTCCTTGATCCCGACAAAACGCAACTGGTCAATCATTTCCTGCGAGCCCACGGCCGCCCCCGCCAGCAAATCACCATGCCCGCCCAGATATTTCGTGGCCGAATGCACCACCAGATCAGCGCCCAGTTCCAGCGGGCGTTGCAGGTAGGGCGTGCAATAGGTGTTGTCGACAATGAACGTCGCCTCGTGCTTGCGGGTGATCTCGGCAATCGCCGCGATGTCCACCAGCCGCATATTCGGGTTGGCCGGTGTTTCGCAATAAACCAGACGGGTTTTGTCGCTGATTGCCGCTTCCAGTTCGGCCGGATC
>WGBJ01000509.1 GCA_015494385.1 Marinosulfonomonas sp. | reverse complement strand
GGGGCGGTGTGGCCGAAGATTTTGATCATGTATTGCATCCATATAACAGGGGAGTCGGTTTGGCGTTCTTATAGGGGGGATGCGGGTGGTTGTCACCCATTGGGTGGGCCGCTAACCTGTGGTCAACAACCAGAGCAGGACGGCAATGACCAAACCCCGCGAGACCGATCTTTATCCACCCGTCAAAGCCTATCTGGAAGGGCAGGGATACGAGGTGAAGGGCGAGGTCGGCGCGGTAGATGTGATGGCAGTGCGGGGTGAAGAAGACCCAGTGCTGGTCGAGTTGAAACTTGGGTTTTCGCTGACCCTGTTGCATCAGGGGATCGCACGGCAGGCGGTGAGTGATGCGGTGTATCTGGCGGTGCCGCATGGCTTGAAAGGGGTGAAGGAAAACCTGTCGTTGTGCCGCCGTCTGGGGCTGGGCCTGATGACGGTGCGCTTGCGCGATGGCTATGTCGAGGTGCTGGCCGATCCCGCCCCCTATCGCCCCCGCAAGGTGCCTGCGCGCAAAACCCGACTGCTGCGCGAATTTGCGCGCCGTGTGGGCGACCCCAATGCAGGCGGGGCAACCCGGGTGGGGATTGTCACGTCCTACCGGCAGGACGCGCTGCGTTGTGCGACGTTTCTGGAGGACGAGGGAGCCAGCAAAGGCGCTGTGGTGGCCAAGGGGGCCGGTGTGCCCAAAGCCACGCGGATCATGGCCGACGATCATTACGGCTGGTTCGAGCGGGTGCAAAAGGGCATCTATATGCTGACCCCCAAAGGGGTGCAGGCGCTGGCGGATTACGGGCGGGTTGCGCCGCTAGAACCCATTGATGCGGGTTAGGGTATAACCATTCTGCTCCAGCAGATAGAGCACCCCCTTTTCGCCGGACAAATGCGCGGCACCCACGGCGACGATGATGTTGTCCTTTTCCTCGGCGGCGGGCAGGATCACCTTGATCCAGTTGATATTGCGGTCATTCAGCATCGGGCCTTCCATTTCCGCAACCAGTTTGTCGGCCTCGGCTTCGGACAGGCCGGAATCCAGCCGGATCTGCACGCGGTTCAATTCCCAGATGGCGCGGTGCTGGCCGGACAGATAAGTGTCGATCAGGGTCGAGATCATCGAAGCCCCGTTTTTGGCACCGGCCAGCGCAATGCGTATCCCGTCCAGTTCCTGTTCCGGTGTGTCACTGTCGAACAGCGAGAACACCGTGTCATAAGGTTCCAGCGCACGGGTGGGGATGTTGTGGCTGTCGGCATAATCCATGATGCGCTGATCTACGCCGTTCTGCTCGGCCATGCCTGCCATCGCGCAGGGCGGGATCGACAGCATCATCGACACATACCACGGCTGCATTTTCGAGGCCATAAATCCGGGGATGCCACGGGCAGACAGTTCTGTGACAAGGGTTTGCCATTCGTCCTCGGGCAGGCGTTCGGGCAGGGTTGGACCATCGGTGATGAACATCACGGACGGGTCTTTGACCATCCGCTGTTTTAGCTGCGCCATCGATTCACGGGTGCCTTCCAGCAAGATCAGGTCGGCGTTACCGGCGATTTCCCAGAAGGGCTCCAGATAGGGATCAAGCCGCGGATCATTCAGGTGCATGGTGCCCAGAATGTGGATCGAACTGTTGCCCTTCGTCGCCCGCCAAAGGTTGCCTTCGGGATAGGGGTTCGAGGCGACAGCGGCATCAAGGGTGGCGCGGTCTGCGGCGCTCATGGTTTCCAGCAGGTTTTCACCCACACATTGGGCCGAAGCGGGCAGCGCCAGCAGGGACAGGACAAAAGACAGGATCAGACGCATTCAGGGCTCCGTTGATGGTGTCAGCTAAAGGTATTGTTGCGGTGCAGAAAATCAATGGGGGCATAGATGGAAAAACCCGTGTGTTGTGATATGGTTGTCCGGACATTGCAAGAGTGAGGGGAAGTTATGCCATATGCAGAGGTAAACGGAACAAGGCTGTATTACACCGATACCGGCAGCGGAGATGTGGCAATCGTGTTTTCGCACGGTTTGCTGTTTTCCACCGAAATGTTCGAAGAGCAGATCGCCCATTTCAAGGATAAATACCGCTGTATCGCCTATGATCACCGCGGACAGGGCCAGAGCGATTGCCCGCCCGGGGAATACGACATGGACACCCTGACCGATGACGCCGCCGCGCTGATCAAAACGCTGGGGGTCGAGGGGTGCCATTTTGTCGGCCTGTCGATGGGCGGCTTTGTGGCGCTGCGGATGGCGCTGAACTATCCCGATCTGGTGCGTTCAATCGCGGTGCTGGACAGCAGCGCCGATCCCGAGCCGGAAGAAAACCGTGGCAAATACAAATTCCTGAATTTCATTTTGCGCTGGTTTGGCGGCAAACCGGTGGTGAAATCGGTGATGCCGATCATGTTCAGCCAGACGTTTCTGAATGATCCGGCCCGCAAGGCTCTGCGCGATCGTTGGGCGGCATTTCTGGGCAAGGTGCCAAACCGCAAAGGCATGGCCAAGGCCGTCAGCGGCGTGATCGAACGCAAGGGTGTTTATGAACGGCTGGGCGAGATCACCACCCCGACCCTGATTGTGGTGGGGGAGGAGGACACAGCCACCGTGCCGGCCAAATCCGAACGGATGCACGCGGCAATCAAGGGGTCGGAATTTGTGGTGGTGCCGAAGGGGGGGCATGTGTCCACCATTGACGCGCCGGAGGCGATTAACGCCACTTTGTCCCAGTTTTTTGGAAAACTTGACGGATAGTGTCGGATTAATCGCAAGCCCCCTGTTGACTCCTGTGGTCCGCGCTCCTAAATCCCTTGTTAGCACTCGATCAAGTAGAGTGATAACACTTGAACTAGAAACTCGAACAAGGAGCGTTCCGAGATGGCATTTACACCACTTCACGACCGCGTATTGGTTCGTCGCATCGAAAGCGACGAAAAAACTGCCGGTGGCCTGATTATCCCAGACACCGCAAAAGAAAAACCTGCCGAAGGCGAAGTGATCGCTGTTGGTGAAGGTGCCCGCAAAGACAGCGGCGAACTGATCCCGATGGCTGTAAAAGCTGGCGACAAGGTTCTGTTCGGCAAATGGTCCGGCACCGAAGTCCTGATCGACGGCGAAGAGCTGCTGATCATGAAGGAAAGCGATATCATGGGCCTTTTGTCCTAAACGATACCGCACATTTCCGATAACAGAATTTTAAGGAGCTAGAAAATGGCTAAAGAAGTCAAATTCGATACCGATGCCCGCAACCGTATGCTGGTTGGCGTGAACATCCTGGCCGACGCGGTCAAGGTTACACTGGGCCCCAAAGGCCGTAACGTCGTGATCGACAAATCCTTTGGCGCACCGCGCATCACCAAAGACGGTGTATCGGTTGCCAAGGAAATCGAACTGGAAGACAAGTTCGAGAACATGGGTGCGCAGATGGTGAAAGAAGTCGCCAGCCGCACCAATGACGAAGCCGGTGACGGCACCACAACAGCAACCATTCTGGCCCAGGCCATCGTGCGCGAAGGCATGAAATCGGTTGCTGCCGGCATGAACCCGATGGACCTGAAGCGCGGTATTGATCTGGCCACCGAAAAAGTGGTCGAAAGCATCAAAGCCGCTGCCCGCGAAGTCAAGGACAGCGACGAAGTTGCACAGGTTGGCACCATTTCCGCCAATGGCGAAGCCGAAATCGGCCGCCAGATTGCAGACGCCATGCAGCGCGTCGGCAACGAGGGTGTGATCACTGTCGAAGAAAACAAGGGTCTGGAAACAGAAACCGAAGTTGTCGAAGGTATGCAGTTCGACCGCGGTTACCTGTCACCCTATTTCGTCACCAACCCTGACAAAATGACAGCCGAGCTTGAGGACTGTCTGGTTCTGCTGCACGAAAAGAAACTTTCGTCGCTTCAGCCCATGGTTCCGCTGCTGGAAACTGTTATCCAGTCCGGCAAGCCTCTGCTGATCATTGCCGAAGATGTTGAAGGCGAAGCGCTGGCAACTCTGGTTGTGAACAAGCTGCGCGGCGGTCTGAAAATCGCTGCTGTCAAGGCGCCCGGTTTTGGCGATCGTCGCAAGGCGATGCTGCAGGACATCGGTATTCTGACCGGCGGTCAGGTTATTTCCGAAGATCTGGGCATGAAGCTGGAAAATGTCACCATTGACATGCTGGGTTCCGCCCGGAAAATCCAGATCACCAAAGACGAAACAACAATCGTTGACGGCAATGGCGACAAGGCCGAGATCGAAGCACGCGTTGCCCAGATCCGCGCCCAGATCGAAGAAACCACTTCGGACTATGATCGTGAAAAACTGCAGGAACGTGTGGCCAAACTGGCTGGCGGTGTTGCTGTTATCCGCGTTGGCGGCATGACCGAAATCGAAGTGAAAGAGCGCAAAGACCGCGTTGACGATGCCCTGAACGCGACCCGTGCGGCCGTACAGGAAGGCGTTATCGTTGGTGGTGGTGTTGCACTGGTTCAGGCAGCCAAAGGGCTGGTTGGCATGGAAGGTGACAATTCGGACCAGACAGCCGGTGTCACTATCGTGCGCAAAGCGATTGAAGCACCCCTGCGCCAGATCGCTGAAAACGCCGGTGTTGATGGCGCTGTTGTGGCTGGCAAGGTTCGCGAGAGCGACGATGTGACTTTCGGCTTTAACGCCCAGACCGAAGAATATGGCGACATGTTCAAGTTTGGCGTGATTGATCCGGCCAAAGTGGTTCGCACCGCTCTGGAAGACGCGGCCTCGATTGCCGGTCTGCTGATCACCACCGAAGCCATGATCGCCGACAAGCCCGAGCCTAAAGGCGCGGCAGGCGGCGGCATGCCCGACATGGGCGGCATGGGCGGCATGGGCGGCATGATGTAAACGGTCTAATCCTGTAAGGATTTTGACCGTCAGGCGACAGGTGTTGGGCCCATGGGCCAAATGCCGAGAGCCACTACACTGACGTCAAAAGATATGAAAAGGGCTGCCTGCGGGCGGCCCTTTTTTTGTGCAGGGGAATTCCCGCCCTCGCAATCCTGCCGGATTGTCCCTATCTGTGGCCCATGAAGAAAATCCTGCTGCTTATCTTGCTGTTGTTCCCTACCCTTGCCCGCGCCGATTGCGTGATTCTGGTGCATGGGCTGGCGCGTTCGGATGCGTCCCTTTTGGTGATGGAAGAGGCGCTGGCCTATTCCGGGTATCAGGTGGTGAATGTCTCCTACCCCTCGACCCGCGAGCCGTTGGAGAAGCTGGTGCTGCACGGGTTGCCTGAAGCGGTGGCAAGCTGTGGCGACCAGAAGGTGCATTTTGTCACCCATTCGATGGGGGGTATTCTGGTGCGGATGTATCTGTTGAACAACCGCACCGACCAAATCGGTCGGGTGGTGATGCTGGCCCCGCCCAATCACGGCTCGGAACTGGTGGATATTCTGGGCGATTGGGAGTTGTTTCGCATGATCAACGGCCCTGCGGGGATGGAGCTGGGCACGGGTAAGGATGCGGTGCCGAACCGGCTGGGGGCGGCTGGTGTTGAACTGGGTATTATCGCTGGAAACCGGTCGCTGAACCCGATGTATTCAGCGATGATACCGGGGGCGGATGATGGCAAGGTTTCGGTGGCGGCGACCCGTCTTTCGGGTATGCGCGACCATATCGTTTTGCCGGTGACGCATACGTTTATGATGAACAGCCCGCTGGTGATTGCGCAGGTGAAACTGTTTCTGGAAAACGGCGCGTTTGATCGCAACCTGAGTTACACGGATGCGGTGCGGCTGAGTTTTCCGTAGTGCCAAAGAGATTCTATGCCTGCGGCGCGGATATTTGGGCCAAGAAGAAGGGCTAAGATGTGGTGATCCGGTTGACGTGGCCCATTTTGCGGCCCGGTCTGGTTTCGGATTTGCCGTAAAGGTGGATAGCCGCGTTGCCTTCTTTGGCGATCCCGGGCAGGCGGTCCATATCGTTGCCAATCAGGTTTTCCATGGTCACGTCGCAGTGGCGCTTGCCATCCCCCAGCGGCCAGCCCGCAATGGCGCGGATGTGTTGTTCGAACTGGTCAATCGCGCAGCCCTGTTGTGTCCAGTGGCCGGAATTATGCACCCGCGGGGCGATTTCGTTGACGATCAGCCCTTGCGGTGTGACGAACAGCTCTACCCCCATAACGCCGATGTAATCCAGCTCGTTCAGGATGCGCGCCGCCAGCAGCACCGCGTCGGTGGCCTGGGCCGTGGTCAGGCGGGCGGGGACGGTGGTGGTGTCCAGAATGCCGTCTTTGTGGACGTTTTCGCCCGGATCAAAGCAGGCAATGTCGCCTTGCTGGCCACGGGCGGCGATGACGGAAACTTCGTGGGAAAAATCGACAAACCCTTCCAGCAGGGTGGGGGCGCCGGCCATATCGGTGATGGCCTGTCCGGCGTCCGCAGGCGTCATGATCCGTGCCTGTCCCTTGCCGTCATAGCCAAAGCGGCGCGTTTTCAGGATGGCGGGGGTGCCGACACTGGCAAGCGCCGTTTGCAGGTCATCCGCTGTATCGACGGCGGCAAAGGGGGCGGTGTTCAGGCCAAGGGATTGCAGGAATTCCTTTTCCGTCAGCCGGTCCTGTGATGTGGCCAGCGCGCGGCGGTTCGGGTGGATCGGGCGCAGAGCCTCGAGCGTGTCCAATGCTGCTGTCGGGATGTTTTCAAATTCATAGGTGATGACATCGACCGACTTGGCAAAGGCGGTAAGGGCTGCCAGATCGTCATAGGCCGCGGTGGTAACGCGGTCGGCAACGTGGCCTGCTGGCGGGTTGGTGCCGGGTTCAAAGATATGAGTAATGAAGCCAAGCCGCGCGGCCGCGACCGAGAGCATCCGGCCCAGTTGGCCGCCGCCAAGGATGCCGATGGTGGCGCCGGTGGGAAGGGGGTTAGTCATCTGATGGCTCGTCCGCAATCGAGGCCGAAAGGGCCGCGCGCCACGCATCAAGGCGGGCGGCAAGATCAGCGTCGTTCAGGGCAAGGATACCGGCGGCCATAAGTCCCGCGTTGGCGGCACCGGCGGCACCGATGGCCATGGTGGCGACGGGGAATCCTTTGGGCATTTGCACGATGGAATAGAGGCTGTCGATGCCCGACAAAGCGCGGGTTTGCACCGGCACACCGATCACCGGAATACGGGTTTTGCTGGCCATCATACCGGGCAGATGTGCAGCCCCGCCAGCGCCGGCAATGATCACCTGCAAGCCACGGTCGGCGGCGGTTTTGCCATAGTCCCACAGCCGGTCGGGGGTGCGGTGGGCGGATACGATCTTTGTTTCGTACTCCAGCCCCAGTTCGTCCAGAACCTCGGCGGCCGGTTTCATTGTCGGCCAGTCCGACTGACTGCCCATAATGATACCGATTTTTACCTGTGCCATTGTGCATCCCCTGCTGAATGAGCGCGCACTATACCTGCCCGCGAATATTACGCAATGATGTCCGGTGTCAGCTCGTCCTCGATCCTTGCGATCTGGTCTTTCAGGCGCAATTTCTGGGTTTTCAGACGGCGGATCGTCAGTTGATCGGCGCGGCGCAATTCGACAAGGGCCTGAATGGCCTCGTCCAGATCGCGGTGTTCCTGACGTAAAACTTCCAGCTCGACGCGCAGAACCTCTTCGTGGGTCATTTCAACGGGGGTGGTCATGCGGGTGGATTTACCTGTGAGTCGGTTACTTTAACGTTATGAATAGCCGCTTTTTTGCATTGCGGGAAGGGTTTGATCCCTTGCAGGGGGCGGTATGACTGCCCATATTATACCCAAACGGGTTGCCGCACGGCGGGGCCTGAACGGAATGGTCGCTTGATAAAGGACATATTGATGACGAAACTGACACTGACGACGCACCCCTTCCTGTTGGGATTTGATCAATTGGAACGGCTGGTGGAGCGCACCGCGAAATCGGGCAATGACGGCTACCCCCCGTATAACATCGAACAGACTTCGGAAAATAGTTACCGCATTACGCTGGCCGTGGCCGGTTTTTCCGAGGATGATCTGTCGATTACGGTCGAGGACCGGCAGTTGGTTGTGCGCGGACGTCAGAGCGAAGCCGAGGACAATCGCGTATTTCTGCATCGTGGCATTGCAGCACGGCAATTCCAGAAAAGCTTTGTTCTGGCCGAAGGGGTTGAAGTGGACAAGGCTGCCGTTGAAAACGGACTGCTGCACATCGACCTGAGGCGGACCGAACCGGACACGATTGTGCAGACCATTCCGATTAACAGGAAATAAGGAGCGCGCGATGGATACGCCATTTGAATTCGGAACCAAAGGCAACATTGTCTATATCAAGCCGGTCGACGTGGCCGACCTGCCCAAAGAGGTGCAGGCCGAGGCGGGTGACATCAAGCAACTCTATGCCGTATGCAGCGAAGATGGCGAGCAACTGGCGCTGGTGCGCGACCGCAACATGGCATTTTTCTTGGCACGGCAGAATGATCTGGCACCGGTGACGGTTCACTAATGACATACGCATTTGACTGGGTGGATGCTTTTACCTCGCGCCCCTTTGGCGGCAACGCCTGCGTGGTGGTGCATGGGGCCGAAGGGTTGAGCCTTGAGCAGCGTCTGGCGCTGGTAAAGGAAACCTCGCTTTCGGAATGTGCCTATCTGGTCGAATCAAACGTGGCTGATTTCGGGGCGCGTTATTATGTGGCGCATCAGGAAATCCTGATGGCCGGGCATCCGACGATTGCCACCGTTACATCGCTGCTGGATCGCGGTCTGGTGCCGCTAATGAACGGGTGCGCGGAATTCACGCTCGAGGTCGGGGCAGGGGTGTTGCCGATAACGGTGGCGGACGGGGTGATCACCATGACCCAGCCAGCACCGGTGTTTGGCCAAACCCATGATCCGGCGGAAATAGCAGCCCTATACGGGCTGTCGGCAAAGGACATCATCGGTGTGCCGCAAACGGTATCCACCGGTACGCCGTTTTGCATTGCCGTGCTGCGCAACAAAGCTGCGTTGCGCCGCGCCAAACTGGATCTGGACCGGTTGGAGGCCTATCATACCGCACGTGGATTGGGGGCGGACAAGGCGATGGAGCCGTTTTTGGTGGTGCGCGAGGGCGAGACTGCGGCGGGGGATACGTTTTCCCGCCTGTTGCTGCCACCGCCGATGCCGCCCGAGGACCCATTTACCGGATCGGCCACCGGATGCATGGCCGCTTATCTGTGGCATCACGGATTGATCGAAAGCCCGCGTTTTGTGGCCGAGCAGGGCCACTGGATGGGCCGGCCCGGATCGGCGCAGGTCGAGGTGCTTGGACCGCGCGAAGCCCCGAGCGGCATTATGGTTGGCGGTCAGGGCGTGGTCCTGATGCGCGGCGAATTGGCGCTGTAGCGGGCAAGCGGGTGGAAATTTTACGCCGTGCAACTATGTGCAGGGCAAGCAAGATACGGATCAGGAGATAGACAAATGAGCAAACTGTTGAAATGCACCTGTCTGGAGTGCGGCGCAGTCAGCCGTTTTCCGGCAGACAAGATTGGCGACAGACCGAAATGCGGCAAATGCGGCGCATGGCTGATCACCGGCAAGGTAGCCGAGATTGATCTGGCAACGCTGAACAAGGCGGCCAAGAATGACGATGTGCCGCTGGTTGTGGATTTCTGGGCGCCGTGGTGTGGTCCGTGCCGGATGATGGCACCGCAATTCCAGATGGCGGCGGAAAAGATGCAGCCGAATGTGCGCTTTGCCAAGATCAACACAGAAGAACACCCCAACGCTTCGCAACGCTATAACATCCGCGGGATTCCGACGATGGCGTTGTTCAAGGGCGGGCGTGAAGTGGCGCGGCAGTCAGGTGCAATGC
>WGBJ01000508.1 GCA_015494385.1 Marinosulfonomonas sp. | reverse complement strand
CCGAAATGCCCGCCCCGCCCCTGCCGCGTGACGTGGCCCAAGGCGTGCGCGAAGAAATGGGCGATGTGCCCCTGTGTGGCGGCTGCGGTGCCAAGGTGGCCCCTGCCGATCTGCAAACCGTGCTGCAAACCCTGCCCGCAACGGTGCGCAAGGATGTGCTGTCCGGCCCCGGCGATGACGCCGCTGTGCTGACCTGTGGCGATGGCCAGCAGGTGCTGACCACCGACCATCTGCGCGCCTTTGTCAGCGATCATTACCGCATGGCGCGGATTACCGCCATTCACGCGATGGGCGATATCTGGGCGATGGGGGCCAAACCGCAAGCGGCACTGGCCAGCATTATCCTGCCCCGTATGGGAGCCAAACCACAGGCCGAGACCCTGCGCGAAATCATGCAGGCGGCGACTGAAACCTTCGGTGCCGCCGGTGCCGAAGTGGTGGGGGGTCACAGCAGTCAGGGGGCGGAACTGACCATCGGGTTTTCCGTCACCGGCCTTGCGGGGAAACGCGCCATTTCCAACAGTGGCGCGCAGGCGGGCGATGTTTTGATCCTGACCAAACCCATTGGCACCGGTACCATTCTGGCCGCCGAAATGCGCCTGTTGGCCGAAGGGGGCTGGGTTGAAGCCGCCTACCGGATGATGGAACGCCCGCTGGATACAGCCGCCGGTCTTCTGGCCCCCGTGGCCCATGCAATGACCGACATCACCGGTTTCGGGCTGGCCGGGCATCTGGATGTGATGCTGCGGGGATCAGATGTCGGGGCAACCTTGAATTTGGCGGCTATTCCCCTGCTTGACGGGGCGGCAAGGCTGGCCGATCAGGGCGTGCGCTCAACCATCTGGGCGGCGAACCGTGCAGCGGTGCAGATGCAGGCGGAGATGAAATCAGCGACGGAAATCCTGCTGTTCGATCCGCAAACGGCAGGCGGGTTGCTGGCTGCGGTTCCGGCGGCAAAGGCGCAAACGATCCTGACAAAACTGCTGGACGCGGGCGAACCCGCCGCGATCATTGGCGAGGTGACGGACGGCAGCGGGATAACGCTGGCCTAGCCCAGCAATCCCGCAATCCGGTCTGCCACATCTTCCAGATCATCCGGCCCCAGACCAGCCACCGGCAGCGGCGTAATGTCATCCGTGCGTTTTCGGGCCTTGCCGTAGCGGGCATCGTAATGCAGCGCCATTAATTCGCTTGCCAGTTGCTCCATATCACCGGATGCGGCCAGCGTGTGCCATTCTTTGACCCGCTCCGCCGGATGATAGGGCCGCAACGTGTCCAGCGTTTTGGTCAGTCGCGCGGTATCCTCGATCATATCGCGGTAAGCCGTGACCAGATACTTTGCCCGTGCCGCCAAAGGTGCCTGAACCTCCAGACGCGGGGCGTTCTTCATCGCGGCCCACAGCATCGGCGGCACGATCCGCTCGCCCACTTTGGAACTCTCGGCTTCGACCACCACGGGCTGCGATGGATCAATACCGATGATAACCTGCGCCAAAGCCCCCTCGAACGCCTTTTGCGACGGTTGCCCACCGGCCATCGCGCCAAACAGCGAGCCACGATGGTTGGCCAGCCCTTCCAGATCAATCACCTGAACGCCACGCGCTTGCAGCAGTGCCAAAATCTCGGTCTTGGCGCTGCCGGTGTTGCCGTCCAGCAGGGTGACGGGTGCGCTAAACGGGGTGTCATAGACCACCTGTTTCACCAGCCGCCGGTAACTGCGATAGCCGCCCTCGACCACTTTGGCGCGCCAGCCGACCTGCTTCAGAATGGTGGTGAATGATCCCGACCGCTGCCCGCCACGCCAGCAATAGACCAGCGGTTTCCAGTCGCGGTCATGGGTCAGCAGGTGGTCCTCGATATGCTTTGCCGCGTTACGGGCAACCAGTGCTGCGCCAATTTTGCGGGCCTCGAACGGGTTGTCCTGAACGTAAATCGTGCCCACCTGCGCGCGTTCGTCGTTATCCAGAACCGGCAGGTTTATCGCGCCGGGGATGTGGTCCTCGGCGTATTCTGCAGGCGAGCGCACGTCGATAACGGTATCGAACGGCAGGGCGGATAGGTCGGAAAGGCTGTTCAACTGGTAAGGCATGATAGCGGTTTACGCCTGTTGGCGGGCGGGTAAAAGGGCCAATCAGCCGCAATGGGCCTGCGCAATTTTCTATTCCCGACAGCCCATCACTGGTGTAGAGCAATCCCTGAACCGCGAATTATTGGAGAAGCCGCATGTCAAATGATCAGCTGGAAACCGTTATCGAGACCGCGTGGGACGCCCGCGACACCATCACCCCCGCCACCACAGGCGAGGTTCGCGACGCCATCGAGGACACTTTGAACGCATTGGACAGCGGTAAATTGCGGGTGGCCGAAAAGCAGGCCGATGGCAGCTGGCATGTAAACCAGTGGGCCAAAAAGGCGGTGCTGTTGGGGTTCCGCATCAAGGATATGGAACCGATGGAGGGTGGTCCGCAAGGCACCAGCTGGTGGGACAAGGTAGACAGCAAATTCAAGGGCTGGGGCCCGAACCAGTGGGCGGCGGCGGGGTTCCGCGCGGTGCCCGGCGCGATTGCCCGCAAGTCGGCCTTTATCGCCCCCGGTGTGGTTCTGATGCCGTCGTTTGTGAACCTTGGCGCCTATGTGGGCGAGGGCACGATGGTGGACACATGGGCCTCGGTCGGGTCCTGTGCGCAGATCGGCAAGAACGTGCATCTGTCCGGCGGTGTGGGGATTGGCGGGGTTCTGGAACCCATGCAGGCCGGTCCGACCATCATCGAGGACAATTGTTTCATCGGTGCGCGCTCCGAAGTGGTCGAGGGCTGTATCATCCGCGAAGGCTCGGTGCTGGGGATGGGTGTTTACATCGGCCAATCGACCAAGATTGTGGATCGTGAAACCGGCGAAGTGATGTATGGCGAAGTGCCGCCCTATTCGGTGGTGGTGGCAGGCAACATGCCGACCAAGAACAACATCAGCCTGTATTGCGCGGTGATTGTGAAACGGGTGGACGCGCGGACGCGCTCCAAGACCGGAATTAACGAGTTGCTGCGGGATTGATGCACAACATAGGGCAGCGCCCGACACTGGAGGGCATTGGACGGTTGCTGTTGCAGACATCCAGAAAATCAATTCCGGTGCTGGTGGCTGTCATAACATTGCAAAAGCGCCCTCCTGGGGGAGGGTCGGGCGCTGCCCGGCGATGCCGGGCGAAAGGATGCCATGACTGAGAAACCCAAAAAGAAATCCCGCCAGCAGGTCTATACCCTTTTGGTCGAAGTAGGTCGCAAGGATGGTGACGGTTTGCCCAAGGGCGCGACCGGTGCCGCACTGATGGTCTACGCCAGCGGTGTGGACGAGGCCGAAGCGGTGCGCGAGACCGTGGCGATCCTGAAACAGGCCGATATGGCGCCGCTGGATGTGACAGGCTATGGCACCTTGCAGGAGCGTCTGGAGCAGGGCCATGACATTAGCGACGATGAAAAGGAACTGATGCAGCGCGCGCTGGATGAAAATTCGGTGGTGGTGGCGCAGATGACGCCGTTTTTCGAGGATCAAAAACCCGCCGGCAAGGGCCGCCCAAATTGAGCACCGTATTTCTGGACCTTGACGGCACCCTGACCGACCCCAAGATCGGCATCACCAAATCCTTTATCTATGCGCTGGAAAACCTGGACCTGCCCGCGCCGCATATGGATGAACTGGAATGGGTGATCGGCCCTGCGCTGCAGGACAGTTTTGCACAGCTACAGGTGCCTGATCTGCAAGTGGCAATTGATCTGTACCGGGAACGCTATACCTCGGTCGGGTTGCTGGAAAACAGTCTCTATTCCGGCATTATTCCTGCATTGGAACGGTTAAAGGGCGCCGATTACCGCATGTGTCTGGCCACTGCCAAACCGCACGCCTATGCCCGCAAGATCACGGCGCATTTCGGGCTGGCCCCGTTTCTGGAACATCAATTCGGCCCCGAACTGGACGGCACCCGCAATAACAAGGGCGACCTGCTGGCCCATGCGCTGGAATTAACAGGGATAGACCCCGCGCAATCGGTGATGGTGGGGGACCGCCACCACGATTTTGACGCCGCACGCGCGGTGGGGATGAAGGCGATTGCGGTCACTTGGGGCTATGGATCGGCCAAGGAATGGGCCACGGCCGATGTGGTGTGCGAAACCCCGCAGGACTTGCCCGCCGTGATCAAGGAAATCCTGCCGCTTTAGCGGCCGCTGACACCGAACCATTTGCGATAGATCTTGCTATAGGTGCCGTCTTCGCGCAGCCGCAGCAGGCTCTGGTTGATTGGTTCGGCCAGCGGTGATTCAGCCGGCAGAATAATACCATAGTTTTCCCGCAGGAACACCGGACCCACCAGCTCTGCTTTGCCCTGACCCTTGGTGTTCACATAATAGGACAGAATTGGCGCATCAAACACCACGGCATCCAGTTTGCGGCTTTCAAACGCGGCCAGCAATGTGTCCAGATCATCGTAGGTCTGGTGACGCACATCGCGCGTGTCCAGATATGCGCTGGCGGTCGACCCGATTGTGGTTCCCACGGATTTATTATGCAGGTCATTCACCGAATTTACTGAATTCTGGATGCTGGCGATGGTTAATGTCGCTGTAATTTTAGCAACAACCACAGAAACAATGAACAGTGACGAAACCACCAGTAACACACCGAACAACCGTCCGAATATAGATCGTGGCACCCGCTCTTCGAACCCGCCGTTAACCACAAGGTTCAAAGCCCACCAGAAGGCGGGAAAAAGGGCGCGATGTGGTGGAAGGTTGAAATAGTCTTGCTTGTCGCGCTCGAAAAACCACATCACCATGCCGCCACATAAAAGGGCTGCAAAAGACCATGCAATGGCCATTAGCAATTCTTTGGACCAAAGGGCGCTCCAGATTGACGGCGTGTTGTTGGCATCGGTATGCACCATGATTTGCAAACCGCCCTCGAAAATGGGGTGGGTGAAATCAAACCGGCTTTCGCGTTTTGCGGTGATCGAGATATTGGCAATGGCTGCGTCAGCCTGGCCCTTTTCGACCATATCCAGCATCTCGGGGAATGTCTCGGCGCGAATGATTTGCGAGTTGCGCCGCATGTCGATCATCAGGGCTTTCCACAGGTCAATACTAAAGCCGATGCTTTCGCCGTCCCTTTCCATAGAAAAGGGCGGGCGGGTCACTGTCGCGACGCGCAGCTCTTGAGCAGATGCAAATGTGGATACAACGCTGGCCAAAAAAGCCAGAATCAACAAAATGCGCATGATAGTCCCCCAGGTTCTTGCCTCTAATGCACCACGAAGTGCCGAATCGCAATCCATAATCTCCTTTCCGTAGCGTGACAGAATGATGCGCCTGACCGGTCAAAAACAGGCCAAGGATTGCGGCCAAACGACTATCCCTATATCGCTGGTGGCAAGCCAAGGAGAGACAAAATGACCAACCCGATTGATCCCGTCCAGCTAACCGCCGACCTGCTGCGCTGCCCCTCTGTCACCCCGAATGAGGGCGGCGCGCTGGTTTTGATGGAGAACCTGTTGTCTAACGCCGGTTTCACCTGCACCCGTGTGGATCGGGGCGAGGTGTCCAATCTGTTCGCCCGCTGGGGCAAACAGGGCAACGGCAAAACCTTCGGGTTTAACGGCCATACCGATGTGGTGCCGGTCGGGGACGAATCCGCCTGGACGCGCGGCCCGTTCAGCGGCGACATTGTGGATGGCTGGCTGTGGGGGCGCGGCGCAACCGATATGAAATCCGGCGTGGCCGCCTTTGCCGCCGCCGCGATTGATTTCGTGCGCGATACGCCGCCGGATGGCTCGATCGTGATGGCGATCACCGGTGATGAAGAAGGCGATGCGGTGGATGGCACCGTGGCGCTTCTGGACTGGATGCAAGCGAACGGCGAGCGGATGGATGCCTGTCTGGTGGGCGAACCCACCTGCCCCAATGAAATGGGCGAGATGATGAAGATCGGGCGGCGTGGCTCGATGACTGCCTATTTCACGGTGCGCGGCAAGCAGGGCCATTCCGCCTATCCCCACCGCGCCAACAATCCGCTGCCCGCAATGGCGCGGCTGATCGACCGGCTGGCGGGGCATG
>WGBJ01000507.1 GCA_015494385.1 Marinosulfonomonas sp. | reverse complement strand
GATTTCGCGGTGGAATTCTGGGTTAACGGGATTGACGACGGGGAAAACAAATTCACCTCGGATGTGCTGTTTCTGGTCTGGAATGCGCTGAAGGAAAACAACATCGAAATCCCCTATCCGCAGCGCGTGGTCGAGATCAAGGGCGGTTTCCCAAGTGCCTGATGCGCTGGTCATTGGTGGTGGTCCGGCGGGGTTGATGGCAGCCGAGGAACTGGCGCGGGCAGGTCGGCGTGTGATGGTGGTTGACGCAAAACCCACAGTCGGGCGCAAGTTTTTGATGGCCGGTAAATCGGGGCTGAACCTGACCAAGGACGAGCCGTTTGAAACCTTCCTGTCCCGCTATGGCGAAGCAGCGGACAATCTGCGTGCCCCATTGGAAGATTTCGGACCGGATGCCGTGCAGGATTGGGCGCGGGAGTTGGGGCAAGAGGTGTTCACAGGCTCTAGCGGGCAGGTATTTCCCAAGGCGATGAAAGCCTCGCCTCTGTTGCGGGCATGGCTGGTGCGTTTGCGTGGGCTGGGGGTGGCGTTTCGCACCCGCTGGCGCTGGACTGGCTGGGGCGACGGGTTTGCATTTGCCACGCCGGACGGTGTGCAGGTGCTGCACCCCAAGACCTGCATTCTGGCGCTGGGCGGGGCCAGTTGGGCACGGTTGGGCTCAAACGGGGCGTGGGCGGATATGCTGGCGGCCAAGGGAGTGGAACTGGCGCCGTTTCAGCCTGCGAATATGGGCTTTGTGGTGGATTGGTCACCCTATATGGCGCGGCATTTCGGACAGCCGGTGAAAGGTATTGCGCTGGTGGTGAACGGAAAATCGCGGCGCGGGGAATTTGTGATCTCGAAACGCGGGGTCGAGGGGAGCGGGATTTATGCCATGTCCAAAGCCATGCGCGCGGGGGCAGAATTAACGCTGGACCTGATGCCGGACTGGACGGCGGAACGGATCGCGGAACGGTTGTCAAAACCACGCGGCAAGGCGACGGTGACGAACCATTTGCGCAAAGTGTTGAAGCTGGACGCGGTAAAACTGGCGCTATTGCAGGAATTCGCGCGGCCTTTGCCGACGGGCAGGGAGCTGGCGCGGGTAATCAAATCCCTGCCGTTGAAACACAGCGGCCCACGGCCAATGGACGAGGCGATTTCAACCACCGGCGGCGTGCGATTTTCGGCGCTGACCGAGGGGCTGGAGTTGAAGGCCGCGCCGGGGGTTTTTTGTGCGGGCGAGATGCTGGACTGGGAAGCGCCGACGGGTGGCTATCTGCTGACCGGTTGTCTGGCGACGGGGCGCTGGGCAGGACGGGCTGCGGTCTGAGCGGCGCAAGGATTTTTCAAAAATCCTTGTCCAAATTCTTTCAAAGAATTTGGGTCTACCGCGCAGCCAGCATCGCCAACCGAACCAGAGTGCGTTCCATCAGCGCCATTGTCGGCGCGCGCGATGTCGAGCGCAGTTGCAGGTCCGTATCGGTCAGCATGGTCAGGGCGATTTCCAGTTTGCGTCCGCTCCAGCGTTGCAATTGCCGCTGCATCCGGTCACGCCGCGCACCGAATACGGGCGGGCGCAGGCCGCCGATGCCGGACGGGTTGTTTGCGGCGGCGTAAAGGGTGCGAAAATGGCGGGTTGCGCCGATGCACAGGCCCACAGGTTGCACGCCTTGGCTTTCCAGTTTGCGCATGATGGGACCGATTTCACCGCTGCGGGCCTCGGCGACGATGTTCAGCACATCATCCAGCGCGGCCTCGGTCGAGGTGGGGGCGTTGGCCATCACATCCTCGGGGGTTAGCGGTGTGGTGTCGTTCAGTTTATAAAGGCTGATTTTTTCGATCACCTGCCGAAAATCGCCCGGACCGATTTCGCGCGACAGGCTGACCAAGGCTTCCATTGCGTCTGCCTGAATATTGGCCAGCCCACCCTTGGCAAGGTCGGATTCGATTTCGGCCTTTGAGGGCGGATCATCGTAGATGCCGACGGCAAAGCTGTTGTTGTGCCCCTCGAACAATTTGCGCAGGGAGGAGCGCGCGTTCAACTGTTTGGCGGTGACGATGATTTGTGCATCGCCCTCGCGCCAGGCTTCGAGCGCGGGTTTGATGAATTTGGTCAGCCCGTCGGCTGCGTCTTCGACAAAGGCAACGCGGGGGCCGGGGAAAAACCCCTGTGCGGTCATCGCGTCGATCAGGCAGGCCGGATCGGATCGCAAATCGGACGCGGGGATGCGGGTCAGCCGCATTTCCTCTTCGCCGGTTTTGCCGATCAGTGCTGCGATCACCTGTTGGCGTTTCAGGGCAACCCGCATTGCATCCCCGCCATAGATCAGCAACCCCGCGCGTCTTGGATCGGGTTTGGCGAAATATCCGGCGGCCTCGCGGGGGGATAGCTTCATTTCATCCACGCACCGGATGTGCCGATCAGGCGGGTTGTGATCTGGTCCGCCAGAATGACCATCAGACGGGCATAGGCCGCGCGTTTGGCGGTTTGCGTGCTGACGGTGGTGCCGGTGGCGGAATAGCTGGTGAAATTGCTGACCGTGCCGGATGTGACGATTTCGCCGGTGCCAACATTCTGTATTGTAAACTGCGCCGTGCCCAGCACGTTATAGCGGGTGATTTCCTGTGCCGGTGTGATGGCAAGGTCATCTTCGCTCAGGTTCAGCGTATAGGACAACCTGTATTGCGCGGCACTGGCGCGGCCCAGACGTTCCTCGAGCCGGCGCACGAAATCAAAACCGTTGCGATCCGTCGGCGCGTCCACCTCTATCTGTCCGTGCAACCCCTTGGCGGGGCCGTTTGGCCCATAGGCAGGGGTAAAGCCGCAGGCCGAAAGCGCGGCCAGCGACATCAACAAGGTTCTGCGGTTAAATGACGACATTCACGATACGCCCCGGCACAATGATCATTTTCTTGGGCGACCCGCCATCGAGCGCCTTTACGACAGCTTTGTTCGCCAGCGCGATTTTTTCAATCTCTTCTTTCGGCATATCGGCGGGAACGGCGATTTCCGACCGACGTTTGCCGTTGATCTGGATCGGCAGGGTGATGGTGTCCTGCACCAGCATTTTGGGATCATGCTGTGGCCACGGGGCCTGTGTGACCAGACCCTTGCCGCCCTGATGCGCCCAGATGTCTTCGGACAGATGCGGGGTGAAGGGGGACATCAGTTGCGCCAGAACCTTGATCGCCTGTTTTTGCGCTGTGCCGCCTGCCCTGGATTTGGACAGGGTGTTGGTGAAAGCATAGATCTTGGCGATTGAAGTGTTGAAGGCGAACCCTTCAATACCGGCGGTCACGTCGTGGATGGCGTGGTGCATGGCGCGGATCAGGTCTTCGTCGCCTTGCCCTGTGCCATCCGGCAGGCCTGCGATTTTATCGCACAGGTTCCAGACGCGGTTCAGGAATTTATGCGCGGCTTCGGCGCCCGAGGCCGTCCATTCCACATCGCGTTCGGGCGGGCTGTCGGACAGCACGAACCAGCGGGCGGTGTCGGCGCCGTAGGAATCGATGATCGACACCGGATCGACCACGTTTTTCTTGGATTTCGACATTTTGGCCGAGGGGATAATTTCCAGCGCCTCGCCGGTGGCCTTGACGGGTTTGGTTTCCAGATCAACGTCTTCGGGCAGGTGATAGACAGGGCGGCCCTTGTCGTCTGTGGTCTGGTAAATCTCGTGCGTGACCATGCCCTGGGTGAACAGGGCGTCAAAGGGTTCAATCGCTTTGGCGGGCAGATGGCCGGTGATGTGCATCGCGCGGGCGAAGAAACGGGAATAGAGCAGATGCAGAATCGCGTGCTCGATCCCGCCGATATACTGGTCCACATTCATCCAGTAGGCGGCATCATCCAGATCTGTGGGGGTTTTGGCATGCGGGCTGGTGAAGCGGGCATAATACCATGACGAATCGACGAATGTATCCATCGTATCGGTTTCGCGTTTTGCCGGTTTGCCGCAGGACGGGCAATTACAGTCGCGCCATGTGGGGTGACGGTCCAGCGGGTTGCCGGGGGTGTCAAACGACACATCATAAGGCAGCTCGATCGGCAGGTTTTCTTTCTTTTCCGGCACCACGCCGCAGGTGTCGCAATGCACAACCGGAATCGGACAACCCCAATAGCGTTGCCGCGACAGGCCCCAATCGCGCAGGCGGTATTGCACTTTGCCTTTGCCCAACCCCTTGGATTCGAACCAGTCGATCGTGGCCTCGACGCCTTCGGCGCTGGTGGCCTCCTTTAGGCCGGCAAAATGGTCGATATAGGAAACGGTTTCGGTTTTTGCCGGAACCAATGCCTCGTTGCCCACTTCGGTTTTATCGCCCGGCATATAAAAGGCGTTCTTCACCGGCAGATCGTATTTGCGGGCGAAATCCAGATCGCGCTGGTCGTGCGCCGGACAGCCGAAAACAGCCCCTGTGCCGTAATCCATCAGCACAAAGTTCCCGACCCAAACCGGCAGATCGCGGTCGGGATAGGCGGGGTGTTTGACCGTCAGGCCGGTATCAAAACCCTTCTTTTCGGCCTTTTCCATTGCCGCCTCGGTGGTGTCCATCCGGCGGCATTCAGCGTTAAAGGCTGCCAGTTCCGGATTGGTTTTCTCCAGTTCCTTAGAAACGGGGTGATCCGGTGAAATCGCGATGAAGCTGGCGCCGCGCATCGTGTCGGGGCGGGTCGAATAGCAAATGATCGTGCCTTGGCCATCGCGGCGCTGGAAAGGGATATCGATCCCGCGGCTTTTGCCAATCCAGTTGGCCTGCATGATCCGCACCTTTTCGGGCCAGTTTTTCAACCCGTCCAGTGCCGTCAGCAATTCTTCGGAATAATCGCTAATTTTAAAGAACCACTGCGTCAGCTCGCGCCGTTCAACTGGTGCGTTTGAACGCCAGCCCTTGCCGTCGATCACCTGTTCGTTGGCCAGAACCGTCATATCCACCGGATCCCAGTTGACCACGGCCTCTTTGCGGTACACCAGCCCCTTGTCCATGAAATCAATGAACATGCTTTGCTGCTGGCCGTAATATTCGGGATCACAAGTGGCAAATTCGCGGGACCAGTCGATCGACAGGCCCAGCGGCTTCATCTGGTCGCGCATGTCTTTGATATTGGCGTAGGTCCAGTCCTTTGGGTGGCCACCGGTGGCCATCGCCGCATTTTCGGCGGGCATACCAAAGGCGTCCCAGCCCATCGGATGCAGGATGTTGTGACCGATCGCCAGTTTATAACGCGCGATCACGTCGCCCATGGTGTAGTTGCGCACATGGCCCATATGGATGCGGCCGGACGGGTAGGGGAACATCTCCAAAACGTAATATTTCGGCTTGGATTCGTCGCGCTTGGCTTTGAACACCTCGGCCTTGTCCCAGGCGGCTTGCCATTTGGTTTCGATTTCATTTGCGGTGTAGCGGGACATAGTATTCGCATCCTTGATATGGAAACGCCGGACGATTTGCCCGGCGTGGTCGTGATTTAAGAACGATTCGGGCCGGTTTACAGTTTTCCGTCACGAATCCGAAGCTGGCGTGCGCGGGTCAGGATCGCATCCTCGACGGCGCGAACAGTGTCGGCGCTAACCACACCGCTGCGGGTGCGTAGCGAAATATTCAGGGAACGGGCATCCAGTGCCGGATCCTGCACATAAATCGTGGCCTTGTAGGCGCGGCCGCCACCCGGAGGGGTGCCATAGCCGGTGACAATAACGCCGGTGAACGGGTCAACCGATTCGATTGGCAGGAAATTCAGAACCTCGAGCGAGGCATTCCAGATATATTTGTTCACCCCGACGGTGGTATGGGCATCCGGATTGTTTTTGAAGATATCAAGCAGGCTGGTTTTATTCTCTCCGGCGGCGGCGCGACGGGTTTCGTCGGCCGTATCCGAGTTGAAAGTGCCCGTTTTTACAGGCTGGGTACGCTTTGAGCCGGAAAAACCACCCGACCCGATAGACCCGCGAGAGCCACCGCCACAGGCTGTAAGGCCCGTAATAGCCAATATTGCGATGATTCCGGTTGTTTTATGCCTGAAAGTCATTCGATATACCCTAAATTCCGTGGTTACTGCTTTAGTATATAACGCTATAGGAGCGGGCAAGAGGTTTCGGGTCTCCGAACAGTGCAAATATGAATAGGGGTGGCTGATCAAATGGACTGTGGCAAAGCTGCACCACGAATGGGCACAATGAATTATACCGGGTTAGAAATCTTGCAATGCGGGCCGCAAAGAGCGAAATACCAGCATACTCAATTCGGATTCCCTGAATTGAGGTGCACCTTTAACAAACAAGGGAAAACGAAATGAAAAATGTTCTCTTAGCAACAACCGCACTGGTTGCTTTCGCTGGCGCAGCTTCTGCTGACGTTACACTGAGCGGCTCTGCTCGCTTTGGTCTGCAGTATATTGACACTGTAGCTCTGGATCTTGCAGGCAATGCGCCTGACAACACTACGCTGGAAAAGCGTGTTACACTGAACATCGATATGACCACAGAAACAGACTCCGGTCTGGAACTGGGCGCACGTATCCGTCTGCGTAACAACGAGCGTAAGGTTAGCATTGACCCGATTACTGGTCTTTATGTAGGCAATTCTGGCCTGACAGACGTCAACGGCGCAGTTGTCTACCTGAAGTCCGGTGGCCTGAAGCTGAGCGTTGGTAACGTATGTGGCGCCATCGAATGTATGCCTGGTCTCTATGCCGGTACAACTGGCCTGAACGGTCACAAGTTTGAAAACGTTGTTACCAACACAGCTGACAAAGGTTACTGGACTTGGGCTGCATATTCGTCTTCGGGCGGCGGTTTCAACGGCGTTGAAGTTGAATACTCGGCTGGCGATTTCTCCGGCATGCTGACTTATACTGCTATGAACGACGTCACAGCAGCTCCGAACATTGTAGCTGCGCACGTTGCATACAAATTCGGTGACTGGACTGTTGCTCTGGCTGTTCAAGACGGCGACACAGTTGCTGCTCTGGACAAAACTGTTCTGACAATTGGCGGCAAAATCGGCGATTTCGGCGTTGGTCTGGCTTATGCTGACAACGACGGCGTAGACAAAGTTACTGTCAACGGTTCGTACTCGTTCGGTGCTACAACTGTTTCGGCTTTCGTATCTGACGATAGCTCGATCCTGGCAACAGACAACCCTTGGGGTCTGGGCGTTTCCTATGACCTGGGCGGTGCATCGCTGGTTGCTGGTTACACCAACGACGAAGTCGGTGTTGGCCGTGCGTCTGCAGGTATCAAGTTCAAGTTCTAATTTGAGCTGATATCCAAAGTATTTGGGGGTGCGCTGTTGCGTGCCCCCATTTCTTTTGGCTATCTGGTTTTGCAACTGAACAAAGGCAAAACCGGATATGTCCCTTTCAGAAATAATTGACAGAATACACACTGAGGAAAAACGGGTGGGCCGCGAAGTGGGCTCGACCCGATTGATTGCCGTGTCCAAGGTCCAGCCGAACGAGCGTATCGAGGCGGTTTTGAACGAAGGCCATCGGCTGTTCGGGGAAAACAAGGTTCAGGAAGCGGCGGGCAAGTGGCCTGCGTTTCGGGAACAGTATGACGGGGTTCAGGTGCATTTGCTGGGGCCGTTGCAAACCAATAAGGCACGTCAGGCAATGGGCCTGTTTGAAGCAATCCATTCGCTGGACCGGCCCAAGCTGGCCAAAACCCTTGCGCGGTTGGCGCAGGAAATGGGGCAATGCCCCGATTTGTTCATTCAGGTGAATACCGGCGAAGAGCCGCAAAAGGCAGGCGTTCTGCCAGCGGATGCGGATGCCTTTATTGCCGAGGCCCGCGCACTGGATTTGCCGGTGGTGGGGCTGATGTGTATTCCGCCAGTGGATGAGGAACCCAGCCTGCATTTCGCATTGCTGCGCAAGATTGCCGAACGCAACGGGATTTCCGGCCTGTCGATGGGGATGAGCAGCGATTTTGAACGCGCGGTGGCGATGGGGGCGAGCCATGTTCGGGTCGGCTCGGCCATTTTCGGGGCACGGGATTACAGCGCTCCTCAAGCCTGACGGCTTTCCTCGCTGGCGAAGCAGCCCGCAAGGGCTAATGAGCGGCGACGATCAGGCGGCTGTCCGGTGTCAGCCTTTGGATGATCCACAGCAGGTTTTCCCTTGAAAACGCCACGCAGCCTTCGGTCGGGTGATGCGGTTTGCGCCAGATATGCAGGAAAATGGCCGAGCCTTTGCCGGGGATGGCGCGGGGCCAGTTCCAGTCGGTGATCAGCACCATATCATAGAGCGGATCGGCACGGCGCATGGATTCATGGCTGAATGGATGCGGCGTGCGGACAAGGTGGTTATAGGCGGGATCGTTGATGTCGTCGGACCACAGATCGAACGGGCGGATCGGGATGGCCCATGGGGCGGGCGCTGGCAGGCGATCGGGGCGGTAATAAAGCCCCATGATCCGGTGGTGTCCCGTAGGCGTTGCCCCGTCCCCTTCGCGTTTGTCCGTTGTGATGCCGCCGCGCCCGATGGAACAGGGGATCAGGCGGTTTTGAAAACGGATGCCCAGCCTGGTCAGAACCAGATCATTTGCCGTCATAACAGGTGCCCCGATTTGTCGGCTTTGGTTTTCAGATAGCCTTCGTTATGGGCGGTATGCCCGACCTTCAGCGGCACCCGTTCGGTCACGGTCAACCCCGCGCCCTGCATCATTTCCACCTTTTTCGGATTGTTGGTCAGCAGGCGAACCTGTGAAAACCCCATTTGTTTCAGGATGTTGGCGCCGATCAGGAAATCACGCTCGTCATCCTCAAACCCCAGCCGGTGGTTGGCTTCGACCGTGTCGAACCCCTGATCCTGCAAGGAATAGGCGCGCATTTTATTGGCAAGGCCAATGCCGCGCCCTTCCTGGTTGAGGTAGAGCATCACGCCATGCCCCTCGTCCCCCATCATCGCCAGTGCGGCGCGCAGTTGCGGGCCGCAGTCGCATTTCAACGACCCCAGCAGATCGCCGGTGAAACAGGCCGAATGCAGCCGCGTCAGCACGGGTTTGGCGCGGTCCGGCTGGCCGATTTCCACTGCGTAATGTTCCTCGCCACCATCCTCGGGACGGAAAATATGCAAGCGGCCGGCCTCGGAGACCGACAGGGGCAAGCGGGCGCTGATCACCTCGGACAGGGGGCTGGTGGCGGTCAGGGCGTCGGCGGTTTTTGTCAGGTCGATCGAGGTCAGATTGTTTTCCGCCGCGAATGTTGCGGGGACATCCAGCAGCAAGGCAGCGGGCAGAAGGCGGGCGGATTTGACCAGTTGCAACGCGGCGCGGGACAGGTCGGCGGGACCATCGCGCAAGCCCAAAAGCGGGCCTTTCATCGGCATTTTCAGATCATCCGCCGGATCGGCCACCCCGTGAATCCATGCCAGCATTGCGTCACCCGGCAGCGCAATCCGCGCCAGATCACCATCATAGGCGGCGGTTTTCAGGGTCTCGGCACGCCGCGCAGTGATGGCCAGAACCGGCGCACCATCAAGCGTCTGAACCTGCGCCAGCCGTTGGGGCGACAGGGTTTCCGCCGCCAGCACCAGTGCCGCACGGTCGCCATTAAACAGCACCACCGGCACCCCCATGCGCAGATCGGCACGGGCGCGGGCCAGCATTTCGATGGTATCGGGGCGCAGGGGCATCGGCAGTCCTTGTTTCAGTTCGTTACGCATCATGTAGCGATTATTTCAGAAACTTGAAACATATAGCGCGTTTTTGACACGGATGCGTGAGATTACACACGGATGCGTGAGAAAAGACCACCGCCCCTTGTTGAAACAGCCCTTTAGGCACATTTTATATGTAACAACACGCGCAAAGGAGCCGGTGATGAGCAACAATGTGAAGAAAATCCTTCTGGTAGATGACGATGACGATCTGCGCGAGGCGCTGTCCGAACAACTGGTCATGACCGAGGATTTCGACGTGTTCGAGGCCGCCGATGGCGCCGACGCAATGGTGAAGGCCAAAGAGGCACTGTATGATCTGGTGATCCTTGACGTGGGCCTGCCCGACACCGACGGGCGCGAATTGTGCCGATTGATGCGCAAACAGGGGGTGAAATGCCCCGTGCTGATGCTGACCGGCCATGATTCCGATGCCGACACCATTCTGGGGTTGGACGCGGGTGCGAATGACTATGTGACCAAACCATTCAAATTCCCCGTGCTGTTGGCGCGTATCCGTGCCCAGTTGCGCCAGCATGAACAGTCCGAGGACGCCGTATTTACCCTTGGGCCGTATACGTTCAAACCGGCAATGAAGATGCTGATCACCGAGGACGACCGCAAAATCCGGCTGACGGAAAAGGAAACGAATATCCTGAAATTCCTGTACCGCGCGACCGAAGGTGTTGTGGCCCGCGATGTGCTGTTGCACGAGGTTTGGGGCTATAATGCGGGCGTGACCACGCACACATTAGAGACACATATTTACCGTCTTCGTCAAAAAATAGAACCAGATCCGTCAAATGCCCGCCTTCTTGTGACCGAATCCGGTGGGTATAGATTGGTTGCCTAGCGGCGAATCAAACGAGTTCCCCTGCATGTCGGGGTTATGACATGCATCCTCCCTGTTGGACTGACCCGGCCTTTGTGCCGGGTCTTTTTTTTGTTAACGCCAAGGTTAGAAACATGGGAGACGACACTAAACGTCTATTGGCGTTTTATTTGACGGGGCGGTTACTTGGCACCGTGTGCTGGCGTTTTCTTTTGTAAAGCAAGTTTTGCGGCACGGAGTTCACGACGGAAATGGGGCCCTGGGCGTTTGGAAAGGATATACTCGCAATATAAAACCATCAATTTGTGGCGCCGTTCTTTTTTCAGTCGGATTAGCATCTCTTTTTGATATCGAAGCGAGTCGCGACGGTTGCGAAACAACTTATAGAAACCGGTCGTGGTGATTGTTCCATCGACGCACCCTTCGATGATCGGTTTCAGAATTTTCATGGACATCCAGAGAGAAGCGATC
>WGBJ01000506.1 GCA_015494385.1 Marinosulfonomonas sp. | reverse complement strand
ATGTCGGCCAGTGCCATTGCATCCGGCGCCACATTCACCGCGCAATCGGCAAACACCAATTCGCGCCCGTCCGGAAATACCATCAGGAAAAAGGACGAGGGCACCTTCACCCCCTCGGCCATGCCAATCGCGATGCTGGCCGCCTCGATCACCCGCCGCGTCGCACTAACGGCTCCGGCCACCATCACATCCGCCTGCCCCGCCGCCACCATCGCCGCCGCGCGGATCAGCGGCTTTTGCAACATCCGCCGCGCCAGTGCCTCTTTCATCGGGCGCGTGGCCAGCAATGCCGCCAGTTGTGCTGCGTCCGGTTCCGCCAGTGCCACCGGCACCGCCAGCCCTTCGGCCTGCAACCGCGTTGCGGCCTCGTCAATCCGGGCGTCCTCGCCTGCTTCGGGAAACACCACCCGCAGGTTTCGCGCCCGTGCCACAGCGTATGCATTTTCCAATACCGGCATCTTTGCCA
The DNA here is from genome assembly GCA_015494385.1 of Marinosulfonomonas sp. GTDB lineage: Bacteria > Pseudomonadota > Alphaproteobacteria > Rhodobacterales > Rhodobacteraceae > Profundibacter. Next base: position 3,819 of record WGBJ01000506.1, on the reverse strand, counting down.
CTCCTTCTAGTCACGTCGAAAGGACACCGATATGAGCGATACCGTCAAGATCAATCGCGGCCTGAAAGGCATCTATTTTGAACGCTCCGCCACCAGCCACATCGACGGGGCAAAGGGCGAGCTGTCCTACTGTGGCTATTCGATCCACGATCTGGCCACGCAGTCCACATTCGAGGAGGTCGCCTATCTGCTGATCCATGGCGAATTGCCCAGCGAAACCGAGCTGGCCGATTTCGATGCCCGCCTGAAAGCGGCCCGCACCCTGCCCGATGAAATCTATACCGTGATCGAACAGATCAAGGGCGGTCATCCGATGGACGTGCTGCGCACCGCCACCTCGGCCCTTGCGGCGCTGGACGAGGGCAGCGCGGACACCTCCGAGGAAGGTTTCATTCGCAACGGCATCAACCTGACCGCACAGGTGCCGATGATCGTCGCCGCCCATCACGCCATCCGCAACGGACGCACACCGGTCGCGCCCGATCCCGCCCTTGGCCACGCGGCCAACTGGCTGTGGATGTTAAAGGGCGAAAAGCCCAGCGCGGACGCCGCCCACCTTGCCGATGTGGATTTCATCCTGCATGCCGAACATGGCTCCAACGCCTCCAGCTTTGCTGCGCGTGTGACCATCGGCACCGATGCCAATCTGCACGGCGCCATTGTCACCGCCCTGTCCACCCTTGCCGGTCCGGCCCACGGTGGCGCGGCCGAGGACGTGATGAAAATGGTGGCCGAAATCGGCAGCGCCGAGAACGCCGCCGCCTATGTCAAAGCCAAGCGCAAAAACCGCGAGCCCGTCACCGGTTTTGGCCACCGCGTTTACCGCGCCGAGGATCCGCGCGCCCGCCACATGCGCGACGGGGTGAAAAAGCTGTCACAGGAAATGGGGCAGCCGGAATGGTACGACATCCTGCAGGCGGTGGTTGACGCCATGCACCCCTATGCGCGCCACGGTCTGAACGTGAATGTCGATTTCTATTCCGGCGTGATTTACCAGTTGCACGGTATCCCGATGGACCTATACGTGCCGATTTTCGCCATCGGTCGTGTGCCCGGATGGGTGATTCAGTGCCTTGAGCAACGCCGCTCAAACATCCTGATCCGGCCCCTGACCCTGTATAACGGCCCCGAAATGCGCCCCTATGTGCCGATAAAGGAACGATGAATTCGCCGGATTCGTATCAATACATACAAATTATTGCATGTTAGGCGCGGATTTTGTAAACCGGCTGGAATAACACCGGACACGAATCCGGCCCACAAACAACAGGGACGCGCATGACGCATCATCAGCCTGCGATTGAGACATCGCCAAAGGTCTCGGACGAAATCCGCAAAACGACGTGCTATATGTGCGCCTGTCGCTGCGGCATCAACGTGCATATGAAGGACGGCAAGGTCGCCTATATCGAAGGCAACCGCGACCATCCGGTGAACAAGGGCGTTCTCTGCGCCAAAGGGTCTGCCGGCATTATGCAGGTCAACGCACCTTCGCGTCTGAAAAACCCCATGCTGCGGGTCGGCCCGCGCGGGTCGGGCGAATTCAAGGATATTAGCTGGGAAGAGGCGCTGACGATTGCCACCGACTGGCTGAAACCCCTGCGCGAAACCGCGCCGGAAAAGCTGGCGTTTTTCACAGGCCGCGATCAATCGCAGAGCTTTACCGGCTTATGGGCGCAGAATTACGGCACCCCGAACTATGCGGCCCACGGCGGGTTCTGTTCTGTCAACATGGCCGCAGGCGGCATCTACACCATGGGCGGCGCGTTCTGGGAATTCGGTCAACCCGACTGGGACCGCGCCAAACTGTTCATGATTTTCGGCGTGGCCGAAGACCATGATTCAAACCCGATCAAAATGGGCATTGGCCGGCTGAAGGCCAACGGCGGCAAGATTTACGGCGTAAACCCGATCCGCTCGGGTTATAACGCGGTGGCGGACGAATGGGTCGGCATCACACCCGGCACCGATGGTCTGTTCATCCTTGCGCTGGTGCATGAACTGCTGAAGGCGGGCAAGGTTGACCTGAACTATCTGGCGCAATTCACCAATTCGCCGGTTCTGGTCAATGACGATCCCAAATCGGACGACTACGGCCTGTTCCTGCGCGACAAAGACGGCAAAATGCTGGTGATCGACCGCAAAACCGGCAAACCGGCCGCGTTTGACAAAAAGGGCGTCAAACCCGATCTGGCCGCCAGCCACAAGGTTGGCAAAACCCCCTATCGCACCGTATTCCAGTTGATGGCAGAAAAATATCTGTCCGACGAATACACCCCCGAGGCCGTGGCCGAACGTTGCGGAATTTCCGCCGGTCGTATCCGCGCCATCGCGGCCGACATCGCCCGCGTGGCGTTTGACGAGGCGTTCGAACTGGACATCCCGTGGACCGATTTTCGCGGTGACAAGCACAAGACGATGCAGGGGCGCCCCGTCGCGTTCCACTCGATGCGCGGTATTTCGGCCCACGCAAACGGTTTCCAGACCGCGCGCGCCCTGCACACGCTGCAAATCATCCTTGGCAGTGTCGAGGCACCGGGCGGGTTCCGCTTTAAACCCCCCTATCCAAAGCCGGTCGAGGGCCACCCAAAGCCGCATTTCGAGGTCACACCGGGCAAGCCGCTGAACGGTCCGCATCTGGGCTATCCGCAAGGGCCGGAAGATCTGGGCCTGAAACCCGATGGCACCGCGGTTCGCATCGACAAAGCCTTCACTTGGGAAAACCCGCTGTCGGCCCACGGTCTGATGCATATGGTGATTTCCAACGCCCATGCTGGCGATCCCTATAAAATCGACACCCTGTTCATGTTCATGGCCAACATGTCGTGGAATTCGTCGATGAACACATCCGGCGTGATGGAGATGCTGACCGACAAGGACGAGGATGGCGAATACGTCATCCCGCGCATCATCTATTCCGATGCCTATTCTTCCGAAATGGTCGCCTATGCCGACCTGATCCTGCCGGACGCCACATATCTGGAACGTCACGACTGTATCAGCCTGCTGGATCGCCCGATCTGCGAGGCCGACGCGATGGCGGATTCGATCCGCTGGCCGGTGATCGAGCCTGACCGCGATGTGCGCGGCTTCCAATCGGTGCTGATTGATCTGGCCGTGCGCCTTGGTCTGCCCGGTTTTGTCGATGACAAAGGCGCGGCAATCTACAAGGATTATGCCGACTACATCGTCAGCCATGAACGTCGCCCCGGCGTCGGCCCGCTGGCCGGTTTTCGTGGCAAAGACGGAAAAGGTGTGGGACGTGGCGAGCCGAACCCGAACCAGTTGCAGGCCTATATCGACAATGGCGGCTTTTTCGAGGCCCACATCCCCGAGGATGCGTCCTATTTCAAACCGTGGAACGCGGCCTATCAGAAATGGGCGGTCGAGGTGGGCCTGTTTGACCATGAACAGCCCTATCTGTTCTCGATCTACTCGGAACCGATGCGCAAATTCCAGCGCGCCGCCGAAGGGATTGGCGAACACCAGCCACCGGAACATCTGCGCGAGCAGTTGAAGGTCTCGATGGACCCGCTACCGGTCTGGTATTCCCCGAATGTTGCGGAAAACGAAGCCGGTGGCGAATTCACCGTGAACGCGCTGACCCAACGCCCGATGGCAATGTATCACAGCTGGGGCACCCAAAACGCATGGCTGCGCCAGTTGCACGGCCGTAACCCGCTGTATGTCCCGACCAAAATCTGGGAACAGCACGGGTTTGCCGAAGGCGACTGGGCCAAGGTCACGTCTCCGCACGGCACCATCACGGTTCCGGTAGCGCATCAGGCGGGCTTGAATGACAACACCGTCTGGACATGG
>WGBJ01000505.1 GCA_015494385.1 Marinosulfonomonas sp. | reverse complement strand
GCGTTTAATTTGATACAAGCATCGGCATGGCCGCCGAGGCAGCGATTGCTGGCGCAATGGCGTTCGGCGGCCATGCCGATTCAGATCAAACGCAAAGCACTTTTACGCCCGCCGACCCGCGCTTCGCCCCTGACGGGGCTCGCGCAGGATGCCTTCGGCGAAGGTATTTGGAAAAAGAAGAAGCACAGTTACCTTCTTCTTTTTCCAAATACCTCTGCCAGAGGCATCGCCCCGAAGGGGCCAAATATAGTGTGTGCCGCAGGCACGCCTTTGGGTCAGGACGTCAGGATCGGATAGAGGGTGGCGACCAGCAGCAATCCGGCCGTGATGTTGAAAACCTGCAACCGGCGCGGGGTGTTTAGAAAACGGCTCATTTGTTGGCCCGTCATCACCCAAATGGAAATGGCGGGCAGGTTGGTGAGGCCGAAAACAACGGCCACCACCACAATATCGGCGAATGTTGGCTGGGGCGGGGCGTAGACACCCAAGGCGGTCAGGGCCATGCTCCAGGCCTTGGGGTTGACCCATTGAAACGCCGCCGCTTGCAGGAAGGTCATCGGTTTGCTGCCGGTTTTGGCCCCTTTGGGCGGTTTACGGTTGGTGCCGATTTTCCACGCCAGATACAGCAGATAGGCCACGCTGACCACTTTCAGCACCGTATAGCTGACCGGATAGGCGTCAAACACCTGCACCAGTCCGGCCCCCACCAGCACCACCATGAACACAAAGCCGATCGACACCCCCAGCATATGCGGGACGGTGCGTTTCAGGCCAAAATTGGCGCCCGAGGCCATCAGCATCAGGTTGTTCGGCCCCGGGGTGAGGGAGCTGACCAGCGCAAAGGCGATCAGGGCGAGGATCAGGTCGGGTGTCATTTCAGGTTGCCTTTGTTACAGTCGTTCGGCAATTATGTTTTAAAATGGGCGCAATATTACGCCTAATATCCCTGATCAGCAGAAAGTTTAGCAGCAGATGCCTGAAATGGACGCAAAAAACGACGAAATATTGCGCATCCTTCAGCGGGACGGGCGGATCAGCAATATTGATCTGGCCGAACGGGTGGCGCTTTCGCCCTCGGCCTGTTTACGCCGTGTGCAGGAGTTGGAGCGGCGCGGGGTGATCAAGGGCTACCGCGCCGTGGTGGACCGTGAAAAGCTGGGCAACGGGTTTACGGCCTATGTGGCGGTGGGGCTGTCGGACCACACCAAGAAATCGCAAGAGGCGTTTGAACGCTCGATGGCCTTGGCGCCGCAGGTGCGCGAGTGTCACAATGTGGCGGGAGTTTACGAATACCTGCTGCGGGTCGAGGTGCCGGATCTGGCCAGCTACAAGACCTTCCACACCGATATACTGGGGACTGTGCCGCAGGTGAATTCGATTACAAGCTATGTTGTGATGGGGTCGCCGAAGGATGAGCGGGCTTGAAGGGGGAGGTGTTGGGGATCTGCCGTTTAATGCAAAAAGGATAAATGGTAGCTATGTGGACCTTGGCTATGGTTGGACCGATTACTGCTTTTTTGTAAGGCGTCTGATCGGTGACGTTTTGTAGGACCAAAAAAAATGTCGTTTTAAGAAGGTTGCGTGGATACACCTGAGATCAAATTTAGGTATACCGCCCATGACGCAATGTACCATAAATAGCTTGGATCTCTTCACCTGAGATGCCCACCATCATCAAAGCACCAATACCAGCCCGTGCGATAGGGGCGATCTTCTCTTCGCAAGAAGCGATGGTCAACTCACTCAAGTCGATTTTTTTAGCTGATTGAAATTCGCACCATCGCCGCCGTAGAGACCGGATTGCTTCTGGATTGCGGCAGGCGGCGTACTCTAAAAGCACACCGACATGATCGCCCCGATTCCCGTGGTCATAAGCGTCGCTAAAAGCTTCAATGAATGCATCGAAGGAAAGGCTTGGTTTGCCGTCGCATGAAATAATAGCAGACACACCGGGCAAGCCTTCAAAAGGAGAGTTGCGACGTAACATAGCCGCCAATTCGAAGTCGCTTGCACCGTCTTCCCAATTCTCAGCAGATTGAGCGGCATCCATGGTTTCCTGATGGGAAATTCGATCAGTGACCTCCACTGCATCCGAATGTGAACCAAAAACGTCCTGATAGTCACCCATTCTTAGATCCTTTTCTTGTACTCTAAATCTACCTTAGTTTATGCAGTTTTGGTAGGAGAATATTTCGAAGTATATACTTCATTAAAGAAGTAAGTGGTTATTATCACTTAATTACAATTGAAATCTTGTCTAATCCTACTCCTGACAACTGAGTCTCCCTTCCCCAAAAAAGAAACGGCAGCGCCCAGGGAGGAGGGGCACTGCCGTTCTGTTTTTGCGTCGGGCCTCAGGGAGGAGGAAAAGACCCTTCGCATATCCGGGGTAAAAATAACCCCGTATCTTTGCGCGGTGACACCCGGGAGGAGGTAGATGCCACCGCGGTCCGGCACGCCTGCATGTTCAGGGAGGAGAAAGAACAGGCGGGCCGAATTTCTTACAGGCCGTAGGCGGCCTCGAGTGCGATGCGTTTGATCATCGAGCGGTTCAGGCCCAGATCGTCCAGTTCCCGCATGCTCAGCGCGCTCAGTTCATTCACTGTTTTGCGGTACAGGCGGTAGTTGGCAACGCGGTCGGTTGCGGATTTCAGGATGGCCGAAACGCGGCCTGTGACACCGGCGTTTGTGCCGTGGAATTCTGTTGTAAAAGCCATGGGGCTAACTCGCTTACTATGGTTGGTGCCAGAACCGGATTGTTCTGACACGGCGGAACATATGTATTTTGGGGATTGCCACAACAGACGCATTTGAATTGCCGCTATGCGTCTGGCGCATAGGTAGGGCAGGGTTGCTGTCCTATTTTCACATTCCTGTTACATGCGCGGTTTTTGCCTCTTGCACAGGGGCGTGCAAAGCATCACCTACAGCGTAACCCATATATAAGGAGCGCCCGAAATGGCCTTGACCCGTGATGACATCCTGAACGAACTGCGCCGCATTGAATTGCCCGATGGCCCCAATCTGGCCGATAGCGATATGATCCGCGCCCTGTCGGTTGACGGTGGCGAAGTGCGCTTTGTGATCGAGGCGCCCACACCCGAGGCCGCAGCCGCATTGTCGCCTGTGCGCGATGTGGCCGAACGCGCGGTGAAAAGCATTGCGGGTGTGGACAAGGTTTCCGTGGTGTTGACGGCGCACGGTCCTGCGGCCCCCCAGACCCCGCCGCCGGATCTGAAAATCGGCCGCCACCCGACCCCGCAACAGGGGCGCCAGCCGGTGCCCGGTGTGAAAAAGATCATCGCCATTGGCTCGGGCAAGGGCGGGGTGGGGAAATCCACCGTGTCCTCGAATCTGGCGGTGGCGCTGGCGCGTCAGGGAAAAAAAGTTGGTCTGCTGGATGCTGATATCTACGGCCCATCACAGCCACGCATGATGGGGGCGCATGACCGGCCCAAGCTGAACAAGGATGACAAGATCATCCCGCCCGTCGTGCATGGCGTGGCGATGATGTCGATTGGCCTGCTGGTTGATGCCGATCAGGCGCTGGCGTGGCGTGGTCCGATGCTGATGGGCGCCTTGCAGCAATTGCTGGGCGATGTGGTCTGGGGCGAGCTGGACGTGCTGATCATCGATCTGCCGCCGGGCACGGGCGATGTGCAACTGACGCTGGGCCAGAAAACCGAAGTGACCGGCACCATCGTTGTCTCGACCCCGCAGGATGTGGCGCTGCTGGATGCCCGCCGCGCAATCACCATGTTCAAAAAGCTGGAGACGCCCATTCTGGGGCTGGTGGAAAACATGTCGGCCTATATCTGTCCCGAATGTGGCCACGAGGCACATATCTTTGGTCATGGTGGCGTGCGGGCCGAGGCCGAGAAACTGGGTGTGCCGTTCCTTGGGGAATTGCCGCTGGATCTGGATGTGCGACTGGCTGGGGACGCCGGCACGCCGGTTGCCGCAGGGCAGGGGCCTTTGGCTGATGCCTATGCGCAGTTGGCTAAACGGTTGATCGACAGCGGCGCGGTGTAGTTTCCGGGTATACGGGAATTCACGGGAACAATCTGGAATCCGGCAGAATCTCTGCCGGATTTCGCTGTGAATCGGGGGTTGGTTTGGCTTAGCTATGGTTTGAATCCAGCCTGTTTTGCAGAAATTAGTGTGAATCTGGAATTATTTTGGGAAATTACGGGAAAATATGAACCCGAGTAAAGCATACCATATATAGTGCGGCTGATCTAAAAAATCTATATATAGGGTATTTTGTTCCTCGTTCGTTCCCGTTCGGGCCTTAGCGGCAATTGGCCTGCACCCATGTTTTTCCCTATTTTTCCCATAAAAATCCTTTGACACCCATGAAATCCCATGCCAAACATTGATCCAAGATAAGAACGGGCACAAACAAAAATTGGGGCAGATTAAAGAACCCCGAACAAAGGCACCTAATCAGGTTTCATACAGGCACCCGCTTTTGTCTAATTAGAGATCCGGCGCGCGGGCGAGCAGACATCCCCCCAGGTGGCGCGCGCAGCTGGACATTCCCCGGAAACGGGACGAGGGCGGCGGATAGAGCAGTGGCAGCTAGCTCGATCCGCCGTTTCCCGTTTCAGGGGTGGTAAAGGTTTTAGGAGGCCGCGAGGCAGTGACACGGGAATTTTTCGGCGATGCCCACAATAAAGTGGATGCAAAGGGCAGGGTGTCTATTCCTGCCTCGTTTCGCCGTGTCCTGGAGGCGGGTGATCCCGAGTGGAAAGAGGGTCTGAACCCCAATCTTGTGATCGTATACGGCGACAAAAGCCGCAACTTTCTGGAATGCTTCACGATGGAGGCGATTGCCGAGGTTCAGGCGAAAATCCGCAAGAAACCCCGTGGATCGAAACAGCGCCGCGCGTTGCAGCGTCTTTATAACGGGAATGCCTATCCAACATCTGTGGACGAAACCGGTCGTCTGGTGCTGCCCAAAAAGCTGATTGAAAAGATCGGGCTGGATGGCATCGCCTATTTCATCGCCAATGGCGATACGTTCGAGATCTGGAAACCGGAAACCTATCAGCAAGAGGAATACGGTGATCTCGAGGCCGATGACGATTTCGACCCGAATGCCGATCCTTCCATCTATCTTGACGGTGATGAAGAGGAGTAGCTTATGATGTCTGCTCCTGCCCAACCGCATATCCCTGTTCTGTTGCGTCCTTTGCTGGATGCCGTTGCGCCGGTGTCCGGCCTTTGGCTGGATGGCACGTTTGGCGCCGGTGGCTATGCCCGCGGATTGCTTGAAGCCGGTGCCGATCAGGTGATCGGTGTGGATCGTGACCCGCTGGCGTTTGAAATGGCGTCCGGCTGGGTTGGTGAATATGGCGACCGGTTGAAACTGGTTGAGGGCACGTTCAGCCGGCTGGACAGCTATAGCGATGTGCCGCTGGACGGTGTGGTGCTGGACCTTGGCGTCAGTTCGATGCAACTGGACCGCGCCGATCGCGGCTTTTCCTTTATGAAAGACGGCCCGCTGGACATGCGGATGAGCCAGTCCGGTCCCTCGGCGGCAGATATCGTCAACGAGTCGTCAGAGGCCGAGCTGGCCGATATTATTTTCCAATATGGCGAAGAACGGGCCTCGCGCCGGATTGCCAAGGCGATTGTCGCCGCGCGCGCCAAATCGCCATTTGAAACCACCCTGCAACTGGCGGCGGTGATTGAATCGGTTCGGCCGCGCGGCAAACCCGGCCAAAGCCACCCCGCGACCCGCACATTTCAGGCGATCCGTATTGCGGTGAATGATGAATTCGGCGAATTGCTGGCCGGACTTCAGGCGGCGGAACGGGCGTTGAAGCCGGGCGGCAAACTGGCCGTGGTGACCTTTCATTCGCTCGAGGACCGCGTGGTCAAACGCTATCTGGCAGCACGATCCGGCGGGGCGGGGCGGGCAAACCGTTATGCCCCCGCTGTTGACGAAGAAAAGCCGCAGTTCCAATTGCTTGGCCGCCGCGCCATCGGGCCTGATGACGACGAGCTGGCGGTGAACCCGCGGTCGCGTTCGGCCAAATTGCGGGTGGCACAACGCACGGATGCGCCCTCGGGTGATATGCCGCGCACGGGTTTGGGGATGCCGAAAATTTCATTAGGGGGACAGGATTAATGCGCAGCTTCTTTTATGTGGTCTCGGCGCTGGCGGTGATTGCGCTGGCTTTTTGGTCTTATCAGGAAAACTATAAAACACGGGCGTCATTGAACGGGGTTTCGCAGTTGCAGCGTGAAATCGGACAGGCGCGCGAACGGCTGGCGGTTTTGCGGGCGGAATGGGCCTATCTGAACCGCCCCGAACGCCTGAAAGAGCTGGCAGACCTCAACTATGACCGTCTGGGCCTGCTCCCGCTGTCACCCGAGCAGTTCGGACGCATTGATCAGGTCGCCTTTCCAACCCCCGGTCTGACGGCCATCGTCAATCCGGTTTATGTTTCGGCGGATATGGAGGACGAGCAATGACCCGCACCCCCCTGCGTCCGCTGGCCCATATTCTGGACGCCCGCGCCAAGGGTGAAAACCCCGATGCAATTGAACGCGCCAACATCCGTGCCCGCCACGAGGTGATGCGCGACAAAACCCGCTTGCGTTCCGAAGGGCGCTTGCTGGTGCTGGGCGCGTTTTTCTTTTTCGCCTTTGTGGTGATCGGTGTGCGTATGGGTATGCTGGCCGCAAGCGAGCCGCGCGAGCCGCAAGTGGCAGCAGCCGGTGCGCATATCGTTGCCAGCCGCGCGGATATTGTGGACCGCAACGGCCGGATACTGGCCACCAACCTGACCACGCGGGCCTTGTATGCCCAGCCGCCGGTGATGATCGACAAGGAACGCGCCGCAGCCGAGCTGGCGGCCATTTTCCCGGAACTGGACGAAGCAAAACTGCTTAAACAATTCACAGGAAACCGCAAATTTATCTGGATTCGCAAGAAGATCAGCCCCGAACAGATGCAGGCGGTGCATGATATTGGTGACCCCGGCCTGTTGTTCGGCCCGCGTGAAATGCGCCTGTATCCCAACGGCAAACTGGCCGCGCATATCCTTGGCGGGGCATCCTTTGGCCGCGAAGGGGTGAATTCGGCCGAGGTGATCGGCGTGGCCGGTGTGGAAAAGGCCTTTGACAACTATCTGCGCGATCCTGCCGAGGACGGAAAACCGTTGCAGCTTTCAATCGACCTGACCGTTCAGGCCGCCACCCGCGAGGTATTGTATGGCGGCATGAAACTAATGAACGCCAAAGGGGCGGCGGCGGTTCTGATGGATGTTTACACCGGTGAAATAATCTCGATGGTGAGCCTGCCGGATTTCGACCCCAACACACGGCCAAGCGTTCTGACAAAGGGTGATGCCAGCGACAGCCCGCTGTTTAACCGCGCGGTGCAGGGGGTTTATGAACTGGGTTCGGTGTTCAAAATCCTGAACACGGCGCAGGCGCTGGATGCCGGTCTGGTCAACCCCTCGACCATGATCGATACCAAAGGCCCGCTGCGGTGGGGTAAATTCAAAATCCGCGATTTCCACGACTACGGCGCGCAATTGTCGATGACCGATGTTGTGGTGAAATCCTCGAACATCGGGTCGGCCCGTGTGGCCCAGATGATCGGTGCAGATCGCCAGCGCGAATTCCTTGGCGCGCTTGGCTTGCTCGAAGCCACACCAGTAGAACTGGTCGAGGCTTCGGGCGCTAAACCCTTGTTGCCGCCGCGGTGGTCAGAGCTGTCAACCATGACCATTTCCTATGGTCACGGCCTGTCCACCAGTCCGCTGCATCTGGCCGCGGCCTATTCGTCGGTTCTGAATGGCGGGTTGCGGGTTCGGCCAACCCTGTTGCGCCAGACCGGCCCGCAATTGGGCGAACGGGTGGTATCGGAACGCACATCCAAACAGGCGCGCTCGATGTTGCGGCAGGTCGTGGTGCGCGGCACCGCGTCTTTTGGCGATGTCGAGGGCTATGCCGTGGGCGGTAAAACCGGCACTGCGGACAAGCCAAAACCGACTGGTGGTTATTACGAAGACAAGGTGATTGCGACATTTGCGTCGGTGTTCCCTGCGCATGATCCGAAATATGTGTTGATCGTGACGCTGGACGAGCCGGTGGAAACATCCGGCCCCAAACCGCGCCGCACGGCCGGTTGGACATCGGTTCCGGTGGCCGCCGAGATCATTCGCCGTGTCGCGCCTTTGTTGGGATTGCGGCCAGAGGTTGAGCCTTTGCTGCCAACTGGGGTAACACTCACCAGCAACTAGGCCAAATAAGCGGGGGCGGCATGGCACATCAGGCGGGCAGAAAAACACTTGCAGATCTTGGCCTGAGGGCCAAGGGCGGGCAAGAGGCTGAAATTACAGGAATTTGTGTCGATAGCCGCGAGGTAAAGCCCGGCTATCTGTTTGCCGCAATGCCCGGTGTGCGGGTGCACGGGGGCGAATTTATCCAATATGCGCTGCGTATGGGGGCCGGGGCGATTCTGACGGATCAGGCCGGTGCGGCGATTGCAGCGGATGAAATTGCTGCTGCCGGTGTGCCTTTGGTGCTGGCCGAGGACGCCCGCCAGACGCTGGCCTATGCCGCCGCGCTGTGGTTCGGCGCACAGCCCGAATATATGGTGGCGGTGACGGGGACCAACGGCAAGACATCCGTCTCCACCTTTGTGCGCCAGATCTGGATCGCGATGGGCATCAAGGCTGCCAATCTGGGCACCACGGGGGTCGAGGGCGCCTATACTGCCCCGCTGCACCACACCACGCCCGAACCGATCACCCTGCACCGGCTGCTGGCCGATATGGCGGGCGAGGGCGTGACCTATTGCGCGATGGAGGCGTCCAGCCACGGGCTGGAGCAACGCCGCCTTGACGGGGTGCGGCTGCGGGCGGGCGGGTTTACCAATTTCACCCAGGACCATCTGGATTATCACAAGACGTTCGAGGAGTATTTCAACGCCAAGGCCGGTCTGTTTTCCCGTGTGATGGGGGATGACGCGATGGCGGTGATCAATATGGATGACCCAAAGGGTGCCGTGATGGCCGGCATTGCACGTTCGCGCGGGCAGGGGCTGATCAAGGTTGGCAAATCGGACGGTGTGGATTTGCGCCTGCTGGCACAGCGGTTCGATGCCACGGGGCAGGATCTGCGGTTTGAATGGCGCGGCAAGGCGCATCAGGCGCGGCTGGAGTTGATCGGCGGGTTTCAGGCGGAAAACGTGATGGTGGCGGCGGGTCTGGTGATTGCCTGTGGCGCCGATCCGGTCGAGGTGTTCGATACATTGCGCGAGCTGACCACCGTGCGCGGCCGAATGCAACTGGCCGCGACACGGGACAACGGCGCGTCGGTGTTTGTCGATTTTGCCCATACGCCGGATGCTTTGGCGACCGCGCTTCAGGCCATGCGCCCGCATGTGATGGGGCGTCTGGTGGTGGTGTTTGGTGCGGGCGGCGATCGTGATCCGGGCAAGCGTATTCTGATGGGACAAGCCGCGGCACAGCACGCGGATGTTGTGTTTGTGACCGATGACAACCCGCGTTCCGAAGACCCCGCCGCTATTCGGGCGATGGTGATGGAGGGCTGCCCCGAGGCGACCGAAGTAGCGGACCGCGCCGAAGCGATCCTGCGCGGGGTCGATGCCTTGCAGGCGGGGGACGCTCTGCTGATTGCGGGCAAGGGACATGAAAGCGGGCAGATCGTCGGTGATGTGGTGTTGCCGTTTGATGACGTGGAACAGGCCAGCATTGCGGTGGCGGCACTTGAGGGGCGTTTGGCATGAGGGGGGTTGTGATTACCGGTTTGAGCGAAGGCCCCGGATCAGGTCCGGGGCTGCGTGGGGAGGGGCTGCGATGACGGTTCTCTGGACCTCTGAAAAAGCTGTCGAGGCAACGGGTGGCAAGACGGCTTGCAATTGGCAGGC
>WGBJ01000504.1 GCA_015494385.1 Marinosulfonomonas sp. | reverse complement strand
ACCATATGCTCCAGACAAGCATCACCATGCCGCTGAGAAAAACTGCAAGAATAAGGTTCTTGTTCTGATCGTCCATGTGGGACACACCCTGTCACTGAAATTGGTCAAAGTGGTTCAACAGGGCAGGGGCCCAAAGGTCAAGCGGTTTTCCTGTTTTTCAAGGTAAAACTACCCTATGCCGCGGCCGATTTTCGGGGTTTCGACCAGTTTTTCGTGATGTTTCTGCATCCAGTTCAGCGTATCGGCATAGGGCATGGGCCGTCCAAGGCCAAATCCCTGCACATGGGTGCAGCCCAATTGCGCCAGCATCGCGTGTTCGCCCGCTGTTTCCACACCTTCGCCAAGGGTTTTCAGATTCAACTGCTCCGCCATCGTTAAAATGGCCGAAACCATGCGCTGTTGTTCGGGGTCTGTGTCGACTTTCGTCACAAAGGAGCGGTCAATCTTGATCCGTTCCACCGCAAACCGGCGGATATTCGAGATCGAAGCATGACCGGTGCCGAAATCATCCAGATCAATGGCGCAGCCAAGTGTGGCCAGACCGGCAATATTGCGGGTGATGACATCATCGTCCGCCTCGGCAATTACGGTTTCCAGAATTTCGACATTCAGGCGGTCGGGCGATAGATCAAAGCGGTCCAGCTCCCAACGAATCTTATCAACCAGTTTGGGATTGCGCAGTTCGGAGTCCGAAAAGTTTACCCCGACCTGCGGCACGTGAAATCCGGCTTTGTCCCATTTTTTCAAGCAGGTAAGGGAGTGATACAAAATAACTTCTCCCAGACGTTCGAACATGCCTGCCTGCTCGATCGCGGGTAGAAAATCGGCAGGCGAGATCATGCCGCGTTCAGGGTGGTGCCAGCGCGCCAGCGCCTCGAACCCTGAAACCTCGCCTGTGTCGGTCGAAATTTGCGGCTGGAACCACGGAATAATATGCCCGTCCTCAAGCGCCTGCGTTACATCCTGAATCAAGGCGTTTTGCGCCTTGGCCTTGTGCTGCATTTCAGGGGAATAGCCGCGAATGGTACTTGGGCCATCTTCTTTGGCGTTGCTCAGGGCTTGCTCGGCGGCTTCCAGCATGGCCTCGCCGGTGATATCGGGCGCGCAGGTGCTCAGGCAAAACCCGATAGAACAGGATACATAGACGGTGGTTGTGTCCAGACTGACCGGCTCGGATACCGCTGATTGCAACCGCGCGGAGATCTGGATCAGGGATTCCAGATCGGCCCGCCGCACCGGCGCAAGCGCAATGGCAAACTCGGCCCCGTCCAGACGTACGATCAGGTCGTCGTCCCGCAGAACACCGCGCAGCCGGTCAACAGTGCGACGCAGGATATCATTGGCGGCCTTGTGGCCCAATCGCGCCAAAAGCATACCGTAATCATCCAGTTCGACCACCATGCAGGCCGTTGTGCGCCCGTTCGGGCGGGCAATTTGCAGGATGTTGTCCAGCGCCTTTTCCAGCCGCGCCCGTTGCCCCAATCCGTTGGTTTCCGCCGGGGGATGCGCGCCGCTTGCAAGTTCCTTTTTTCCGGCCAGCGCAACCACGGCCGGCAATAACAGGGCAAGGCCCAGCAACGCCCCTTCGCCGCCAATCCAGAAGCTGGCCAAAGTCAGGGCCGGAAGAAAGGCCAATGCCTGTGGTCCATTGAATATATTCAGGATGGTCCGGCGGGACAGAATATTGGAAAATCCGGCCAGTGGCGGCATTGCGGGGCATCCTTTTGCTGTGCGCGGCCAGGGCCACACAGGGTTCAGCAGGACGCTAATTCGCGAAGCCTATTGGAGTATTAACGCAGCACGGGAATTTGCTTAAAATTGTCTGTATCTGCCTTTGGATCACGCATTAATCCAGCAAAATCAAACAGTTTCGGGTCAAGCAAATGACTGGGCCGTGCGTTCATCAGGGCGCGGAACATCACCTGCCGCCGACCCGGTGCGTTCTTTTCCCAGCCATCCAGAATCGCTTTGACCTGTTGGCGTTGCAATCCGTCTTGCGAGCCGCACAGATCGCAGGGGATGATCGGGTAGTTCATCGCCTTGGCGAACTTCTCGCAATCGGCCTCGACCACATGGGCAAGGGGGCGATAGACGAACAGATCGCCTTCCTCGTTCAGCACTTTTGGCGGCATGGTGGCCAGCCGCCCGCCGTGAAAC
>WGBJ01000503.1 GCA_015494385.1 Marinosulfonomonas sp. | reverse complement strand
GGTTTCTCGCACCTCCTCCCTGATCGCTTGCTGACAACGGGGTGCATGCCAACAAGCGGTGTAAATCTTTGCTCGAGACCTCTGTCCAGCGCCGTTCAGTCCACGCCAAAAATGTCGCGCGTGAAAACGGATCCTGTGAAGTTCTCAAGGTTCTTGTCACGCCGGTTGCAAATCACGACATCCGAGCGCTGTAAAAATTCAGCCAAGTCTTCGACAATTTCCACACCCGCAAGCTGATCTTCCTTCAGCATGGGTTCATAGACAATAACCCGCGCCCCCTCGGCCAGAAGGCGTTTGATGATATCATACATGGCCGAACTTCGCATATTGTCGGAACCTTGCTTCATCGTCAGCCTGTAAACCCCGAGGGTTTCCGCACCCAGATTGACAATCTGCTCGGCAATATAATCTTTGCGGGTCGCATTTGAATCCACCACAGCCTGAACCAGCTGGTGGGGTATGTTCCGGTAATTGGCCAAAAGCTGTTTGGTATCCTTGGGAAGGCAATACCCGCCATATCCAAAGGAGGGATTATTATAACCACCACCAATTCTGGGATCCAGACAGACACCTTCGATGATTTCTTTGACATTCATGCCTTGCGCCATGCCAAAACTGTCCAATTCGTTGAAAAACACGATGCGCGTTGCAAGATAGGTGTTGGCAAACAGCTTGACGGCTTCGGCCTCATTTGAGCCGGTAAGCAGGATGTCCACTTGCGGTTTCAGGCTCGCGTCCCGCAGCATTTCGGCAAACTGCACCGCGTCCCCGGATTTGCTGCCGACAATAATCCGCGACGGGTAGAGATTGTCATAAAGCGCCTTTCCCTCGCGCAGAAATTCGGGAGAGAAAGCAATCCGGTCGTCCCCAAGGGCCTGTCTCTGTTGCTCGGTGAAACCAACCGGAATTGTGGATTTAATAACGATCAGCGCCGTTTCGTTGTGTTGGCGCGCCTGCTTGATGACCGATTCAACGGCTTTGGTATCGAAATAGTGTTCATGGCTATCATAGTTTGTTGGCGCCGCAACGATGATGAAATCCGCATCCGAAAACGCCTGTGCTGCGTCCAGAGTTGCCGAAAGTTCCAGCGTCTTCTCTTCAAGCACCTTGTCGATTTCTGGGTCGGCCACTGTAGAGCGACCGGAATTAACTGTTTCAATGCGCTCGGGGTCGATATCGAAGGCGATAACCTGATGCTTGCGCGCCAGCAATGTGGCCAGCGACATTCCAACATAGCCCAAGCCAGCCACCGCAACTTTGTATTTCTTCGCCATTACAATCTCCCTTTTGGTGCAGGTGTTTTTGTTTCCTGCGCTAATTCAATCTTTCAATACTGTCTTGAAATCCTTCAATCTGCCCTTCGGAGGATAGGGCGGGTATCCTGTCCTGCAGCAGAGCCCGCACCGAGGGTCCAAATTCCTCATGCCAAAGCGCATGGTCCAGAATGGCCTCGATATAACCAAGCTTTGATCCGCAATCGTACCGGTGACAGCGGATTGGGACGGCATCCATTGACGTGTTTTGGGCCTGGGCGTTGATGGCATCGGTCAGTTGGTATTCATTGCCAACGCCGGGCGATATGGCGCGCAGATGGTCAAATACCTCGGATGTAAAAACATACCTTCCCACCGAAGCATAATTGGAGGGCGCCAGTCCGGTTTCCGGTTTTTCGACGATTGCAGAAAACGGGATATGGTGGTCGTTAATATCGTTACAGGGTTTGATTATTCCGTATTTTCCAACGGACTCATCGGGCACAGACAGAACTGAAATTGATGGCCGTCCGGTCGCTTCAAAAAACCTAACAAGATCCGTGGTTGGTTTGGTAGAGCCAGCCATCATGTCGTCCGGAAGCAGGACAGCAAAGGGGGCATCGCCAATCACAGGCTCGGCGCATAATATGGCGTGTCCAAGGCCAAGGGCCTCGGGTTGGCGCACAAAAATGCAGTGAATGTCGGATGGAATTATTTCGCGGATCTGTTCGGCCAGTGCGTTTTTACCACGGCTTTCCAACAGCATTTCAAGTTCCGGACTGTGATCAAAATGATCCTCGATCGCCCGTTTGGTCCGGCCTGTGACAAAGACAAGTTCGGTTATTCCGGCCTCGATCGCCTCTTCAACCGCGTATTGGATGATTGGCTTGTCGATGATCGGCAAAAGCTCTTTGGGCATTGCCTTTGTCGCGGGAAGAAACCTGGTTCCCATTCCCGCGACAGGAAACACTGCTTTTTGGATTTTCCGCTCATTGATTTGACTGCTCGTGTAATCACTTTTTTCAGGAATCTGTATTGTCATAAAAATGCCTCTACCGGTGGTGCAAGGACTGGTTACTAAAATTCACTAGAAAAATAATACGGTCAGCTTTCTCT
>WGBJ01000502.1 GCA_015494385.1 Marinosulfonomonas sp. | reverse complement strand
ACCTTGCGCACCATCCCCGGCCTGCGGGACAGCACCACAATGCGATGGCCAAGGCGCACGGCCTCGGCCAGATTATGGGTGACGTAAACGGCGGTAAATGGCGTGCGCAGCCACAGACCGACCAGATCATCCATCAACAATTCGCGGGTTTGTGCATCCAGCGCTGACAGTGGTTCATCCATCAGCCAGACGGCAGGTCGCACCGCCAGTGCGCGGGCAATCGCCACCCGCTGTTTCATGCCGCCGGACAGGTTTTTTGGCAAGGCATCGGCAAAATCGGCCAGTTTGGTGCGGGTCAGAACATCGGTGATGATGCGGTCCATTTCCGGTTTGCCCAGCCCGTGATCCTCAAGCACCAGCCGCACGTTGCCGTCAACTGTGCGCCAAGGAAGCAGCGCAAAGTCTTGAAATACAAAGGTAAACGGGTTCAGGCTATCGGCGGGTGGATCAGATAGCTGTAACACCTGCCCTTCGGTCGGGCGTTCCAGCCCGCCGATAAACCGCAGCAACGTGGACTTGCCACAGCCCGACGGCCCGACCACGCAAACAATGCGCCCGGTGGGAATGTCCAGATTGATATCTGCCAGCACCTCGGTTTCGCCATAGCGGTGCGTCAGGGCATCGATTTTCAGATCCATAGCAGTCGGGGGGCGTCGCCACCCCCCGCCTTTTTACATGATGGTTTTGACGTAGCTGTCATCGACCAGCGTTTCATAAGTCACGCTGTCCTTGATCATGCCTTCGGATTTGAACCAGTCCAGCTGATCCATCACAGACGCTTTGTTCAGCGCGGCACCGGCATTGATGCGCATTGCGCCGTTGCGGATGGATTTGGCGGCTTTTTCAATCGGCTTGTCGGCGTAGACGTATTTATGGATCAGGTTGACCATTTCGGTCGCCGCCTCGTCACCGGCGGTTTTGTCCACCAAAGCGGCATTGAAATCATCCGCCCCCTTCGAGAAGGCCCGCAAAAACGCTTCGGTTTTGGCCCGTTCATTGGCGGCATTATTGGCCGAGGTAAAGACAGTCGTGACCTGATAATTCGGAATATAATCAGAGACATTGCCGATGATCTTGACCTTGCCGGCCCCTGCCAGACCTTTGGCGATATGCGGCACAATCGACCACGCATCAATCTGGCCCGATTTCAGCGCCCCGATGATGGCCCCGACCTTGTTCAGCGGTTTGAAGCTGACTTTCACGCCTTCTTTGGCCGCGATTTTCGATCCCATATAGTGGAAGGATGATCCGGGCTGTGTGATGCCGTAGGATTTGCCATCCAGCATGGCGGGACTGGTCAGACCCGCGTCAAATGCGGCGACCGAGGCCAGAATTTTCTGCCCGTCGATGCCTTCTTCCTCGCTCAACGCGCCGCCGATCACCTTGGCGGCCCCTTTTTCGGCCAGCGAGATCAAGCCGCCGGAAATCGCGGTCACACCGTAATCGACATCGCCCGAGGCAATGGCAACGGCCATCGGTTGCGCGGCCTGAAAGAATTCGAATTCGACATCCAGTCCCTCATCCGTGAAATAGCCGCGTTCAAACGCGACAAAGCTGGCCGCGTGGCTGGTAAAGCGTAGCGCGCCCACCTTCAATTTGGTGCCGGCAAAGGCCGGTGCCGGAATCATCGGCGCAGCGGCGGCCGCCCCAAGCAACGCCAAGGACTGGCGACGTGTCAGATTTGTCATTGTTCATTCTCCCCTTACAAAAGTTGAAAACATTAAGGGTATACGAACAAGTAATGTCAATCGGGCTGACCAAAAGACAGCGTTAGGTTGAGGCCAGTTTTTCCAGTCGTGCCGCGCGCAGGCGGGCAAAATCATCGCCGGCATGATAGCTGGAGCGTGTCAGCGGTGTGGCCGAGACCATCAGGAACCCTTTGCCATAGGCGGCTGTTTCGTAGGATTTGAATTCTTCCGGCGTAACAAACCGCGCCACCGCGTGGTGTTTCGGAGTGGGTTGCAAATACTGGCCGATGGTCAGGAAATCCACATCCGCGGCGCGCATGTCGTCCATCACCTGACGCACGGCCATTTCATCTTCGCCCAGACCCACCATGATGCCGGATTTGGTGAACATGGTCGGGTCCAGCTCCTTGACCCGCTGCAACAGGCGCAGCGAATGGAAATACCGCGCCCCTGCCCGCACTTCGGGATACAGGCCCGGCACGGTTTCCAGATTGTGGTTGAACACATCGGGTTTGGCGGCAACCACCACTTCCAGCACGGACGGATCACACTTCAGGAAATCCGGTGTCAGGATTTCAATTGTGGTTGTTGGGGACTGGTGGCGAATGGCGCGGATGGTCTGGGCGAAATGTTCCGCGCCGCCATCCTCGATATCATCGCGATCAACAGAGGTGATAACGACGTGTTTCAGCCCCAGCTTTTTCACCGCATCGGCCACGCGGCCCGGCTCGAACGCATCCAGATCCTCGGGCGGTTTGCCGGTGGCGATGTTGCAAAAACTACAGGCCCGTGTGCAAACCTCGCCCATGATCATCATCGTGGCGTGACCCTGGTTCCAGCATTCGCCCACATTCGGACAGCCCGCTTCCTCGCAAACCGTCACCAGCCCGTTTTCACGCATAATCTTGTGGGTGTCGGCATAGCCTGCACCACCGGGGGCGCGCACCCTGATCCAGCTTGGCTTTTTCGGCTGCGCGTTATCGGCACGATGTGCTTTTTCCGGATGGCGCTGTTCGGGTATTTTGAGGTCTCGCATC
>WGBJ01000501.1 GCA_015494385.1 Marinosulfonomonas sp. | reverse complement strand
CCCCGAAGGGCCGCCGCCGATAATGGCAACTTGCGTGCGCATCTGTTTCCTCCCTGTTCGCAGGCAGTATCAGGGAAGGTAGTTTGCAATGTCAACTAAATCTGCAATAAAAAGCCCCGGTTGCACGTTGGGAGGAGACGCGCGGACCGGGGCCAGATAACCAGGCTGAGTTCAGGTTACTACTTTGGCGTGAATAATCCTAGTCAGGTATACCTTACCCCGCGTCAAACAGTTGCATATGTGCCATGATCTGCCCGTGATCCGAGGCCAGTTTGTTATAAGGTGCCTCGTCGTGTGACCCGTCGGTGATGTGGTCATTGTAGACGCTGAAATACTCCATTTCACCCATTCGGTTGTTGTTGTCCGGATGGAAATGGCGGCTCATCAAAATCTGGTCGATGCTTTCGTAAACGCCGCCAAAGGCCGACGTATAGACCACATCCCGCATGGATTTGCGCACGAACAGCTTTTCGGCGGAATGCAGGCGGACGCGCTCGATTTCGCCGCGAATTTGCTTGTCTTCCTCCTCGGTATAGCGGTCATTGGGGGATTTCGCGTCATGGCGCAGCATCCAGGTGTAGTTCTTGAACGGTATCTCGCCGGAAATAATTTCACTGCTGACCGCATTTTCATTGTCGTTGAAATCACCCAGCACCATCACCGGATGGCCGTCCTCCAGCTCGTCGATGATCAGGCGGCGCAGCACCCAGGCTTCGGCCATGCGGCGCAGACCGGCCCGCAAAGACCCCAGCGCACGACCGGAGGCGTCATAACGGGTCAGATCGGCCTCGGGCGGGAATTCGGCGCCTTTGGGGGTGATGAATTCCCCCAGTTTGGATTTCAGGTGGCAGTTGAAAACCGTGATCACGCGGTTGCCGATGGGGATGCGCACCTTCTGGATCGGGCGGGACAGGCGGGAAACGGTGTAATAGCCGCCATCGCCGCCGCCCAGATCCTGCATCGGGATTTTCATCGCCGGTTCCAGTTGCTGAATGACCACGGGTTTGCCGCGAAATCCGAACCGCGACAGGATCGCAAGGCCCGGGCGGCGTTGGCCGGGTTCGCCATCATTCACGTTAGGGGCAAAGGCAATGGCGGCATCGGTATAGGGGCTATAGGCCAGTTTGCGGAAAATCGCCTTTTTGGCATAGCGTTTGTTGCGATCGGGGATTGTCACCTCGTTGGTGGCAATGCCGCGCCGGTCTGCCTCGGCAATCACGGCCTGCAGGGCGTCTTCCTCGAAAATTTCCTGAAAACCGACAATATCGGCGTTCAGTTTTACCACCTGATCGGCCATCCAGTCTTCTTTCCATGCGTATTCCTCGGGGGTGTAGTGCATGAATTTGTAATATTCCTGATCCGCCCCGATCAGGTTTTTGACGTTGAAACTGGCAATCGTGAAACGGGTCATTTGCGTTACTTTCCGTATTTTGCAAGAGCCTGCGAGAATAGCGCGGCATCGACATTTCCGCCAGAGGCAACAACGATCACCGTGTCACTTTGCAGTGTGTCGCCGTGGAACAGGGCTGCCGCAAGGGCCGCGGCCCCGCCCGGTTCGATCACGATCTTCAGACGCATGAAGGCCTCGGCCATGGCGTGCAGGCAGTCGTCGTCAGACACCACCAGCCCCGCACCGCACAGGCGGTTCAGGATGGGGAAGGGAATTTTGCCCGGCGACGGGGTGATGATGGCGTCACAGATTGATCCGGTGGTTGCGGGGTTTTGTTCGATCTTGCCGGATTTCAGGGAACGGGCCACATCGTCAAACCCTTCCGGCTCGACCGGATGCACCTTCATGTCAGGCGCCTTGGCCTCAAGCGCCAGCGCGATGCCCGAGGTCAGGCCGCCGCCGCCGCAAGGCACCAATACCTGTGCCTGTGTCACGCCCGTTTCGGCGGCCTGCTGGGCGATTTCAAGGCCGGTTGTGCCCTGTCCGGCCACCACCAGCGGTTCGTCAAACGGCTTGATCAGGGTCAGCCCCCGCTCCCCCGCCAGACGCGCGCCGATCTCGTCGCGGTCCTCGGTGGCGCGGTCATACAGGATGACTTCGGCGCCCAGTGCCTTGGTGTTGTTGATCTTTAATTGTGGCGCATCCGAGGGCATGACAATCACCGCCGTGGTGCCGTGTTCGCGTGCGGCCAGCGCAACGCCTTGGGCGTGGTTGCCGGAGGAAAAGGCGATCACGCCTTTGGCACGGATGTCGGGATCAAGCGCGGACAGGGCCGACCACGCGCCGCGGAATTTGAAGCTTCCGGTGTGTTGCAGGCATTCCGGTTTCACCAGCACGCGGCGGCCCGCAATTTCATCCAGAAAGGGCGACGACAGCAGCGGGGTGCGGCGGGCTTTGCCGTCAATCCGTTTTGCGGCGGCTTCGATCATGTCGATGTTCATGGCTGATCCTTACAGGCTGGTCGCTAATTGCGGGATGGTGGTCAGATCGGGCAGGGTGTGGGCCGGTGTCCACGGCAGCCGGTCCATCGGTTCGCCCGCGCGGTTGACCCATGCGGTTTGAAAGCCAAAACCGGTGGCATGTGCGGCGTCCCAGCCGTTCGAGGACACAAACAACACCTGATCCGGAGTGCAGGAAAACCGTTCATTCACAAGGGCGTAAACACTGGCGTGCGGTTTGAACACACCCACAGATTCAACCGACAGAACATCATCCAGCAAATCCCCAATACCGGCCGATTTCACCGCCCCGTCCAGCATATCGGGTGATCCGTTCGACAGGATGGCGGTGTTCAGCCCGGCCTGTTTCAAGGCGCCCAGCATGGCGGGGACTTCCGGATAGGCGGACAGCTCCCAGTAAAGCGCCAGCAGGCGTTCGCGCAACTCGGGATCGGTCAGATTGTTGGCCTCGAGCGCCCAGTCCAGACCATCCTGCGTCACGGCCCAGAAATTGGTATGGGCATCGGCCACGGCGCGCAGCCATGTGTATTGCAACTGTTTCAGGCGCCAGTCATTTGCCAGCTTTTGCCAGACATCGGCAAAGGCGGCGCGACCGGGTTCGGCTGCAACCTGACGGGCGGCGGCGGCGACATCGAACAGGGTTCCGTAGGCATCGAAAATACAGGTGGTGATGGGCATGGCGTGTCCTCTGTTTATCGGCAAACAGTGACACAGGGCGCGTGATCTGAAAAGGGGGATTTGGGCGGGCTGATTTTCGTGTTGTGAAACACAGCCCGCCCGAACCTGTTATAATTTACTGTGAACTTCCTCGACAAAGGTTTGGTCATCCATCGGCGGGCGCACATAGCCTTGTACGGCGGGGCGGTCCTCGAGCACGATGGGTTCGGGGGTTGTGTCCTCATACGGGATCTGGCCCAACAAGTGGGTGATGCAGTTGATCCGCGCGTGTTTCTTGACGTCGGAATTGACCACGAACCACGGGGCCTGTTTGATGTCGGTGTGGGCGAACATGATGTCCTTGGCTTTGGAATATTCGACCCAGCGTTTGCGCGATTCCAGATCCATCGGTGACAGTTTCCAGCGTTTGGTCGGGGTGACCAGACGTTTCTGGAACCGGCGTTCCTGTTCTTCGTCCGAGACCGAAAACCAGTATTTGATGATCTTGATGCCGGAACGCACCAGCATGCGTTCAAATTCGGGGCAGGAGCGCAGGAAATCCTGATGTTCCTCTTCTGTGCAGAACCCCATCACCTTTTCCACGCCGCCGCGGTTGTACCAGGAACGGTCAAAGATCACCATTTCACCGGCCGAGGGCAGGTGGGCAACATAGCGCTGGAAATACCACTGGGTTTTTTCGCGTTCGGTCGGGGCGGGCAGGGCAACCACGCGGGTGATGCGCGGGTTCATCGGTTCGGTGATGCGTTTGATGGTGCCGCCTTTGCCGGCAGCATCGCGGCCCTCGAATATCACCACGACCTTTAGACCCTGTGATTTGATCCATTCCTGCATTTTGACCAGTTCGATTTGCAGGCGGGCCAGTTCGGCCTCGTATTTACGGTTAGAGATCTTTTTCTCGGCCATTTGGACACTTTCTTTGAAACTCGCGCGTTACCCGTGCAAGGCTAGATCAAAGAAGGGGATTGGTCGAATCCTAAATTCCGGAAAGGCTCATCGCTCCCTTGCGGTCGTTTTTCGCAACACAAGCGAGGAAAGCCGTCAGGCTTGAGGAGCGCCGGTCAGAGGTTCTCGGGCTGCGCCATGCCCAGCACATGATAGCCGCCATCCACATGGATGATTTCGCCGGTGGTGCAATTGCCCGCCTCCGAGGCCAGATAGACAGCGGTGCCGCCCACAGCCTCGAGCGTGGCATTGCTGCGCAAGGGGGCGTTGGCTTCGGTGGCGCGGTAGGTTTTGCGCGCCCCGCCAATGGCCGCACCGGCAAGCGTTTTCATCGGGCCGGGCGAAATGGCGTTCACGCGGATGCCGTCGGGGCCAAGGTCATTTGCCAGATAGCGCACGGCGGATTCCAGCGCCGCCTTGGCCACGCCCATTACGTTATAGAACGGGGTGACGCGTGTAGAGCCCTGAAAGGTCAGCGTCAGGATGGTGCCGCCATCCTTCATCATAGGGGCCGCACGGCGGGCCACGTCGATCAGGGAATAGCAGGATATATCCAGCGAGTTTTTGAAGTTGGCCCGCGAGGTGTCAACAAAACGCCCCGTCAATTCGTCCTTGTCCGAAAAGGCCAGCGCGTGGACGACGAAATCAAGGCTGCCCCATTGCGATTTGATCTGGTCAAAGGCGCGGTCCATCGAGGCGTCATCGGTCACATCGACATCCACCAGAATGTTTGATCCCAGAGATTCGGCCAGCGGAGCGACCCGTTTGCCAAAAGCTTCGCCCTGATAGGTAAAGGCCAGTTCAGCGCCGGCCCCTGCCATTGCTTCTGCAATGCCCCAAGCGATAGACCGCTGGTTCGCAACCCCCATGATCAGGCCGCGTTTTCCTTTTAACAAATCAGACATAAACAGTTACCCGTGATACTTGCTCATCGCGATGGTGCCGTTGGTGCCACCAAAGCCGAAGCTGTTTGAAATGACCGTATCCAGACCTACATTTTCGACAAATTCGGTGCAGATTTCGTCAGGGTGAATTTCGGGGTCCAATTCGGTGATATTGGCCGAAGGTGCGATGAAATCACCGTTCAGCATGATCAGCGAATAGATTGCCTCGTGCACACCCGCGCCGCCCAGACAGTGGCCGGTGACCGATTTGGTCGAGGTGATCGGCGGCACGTTGCCTTCGCCAAAGACACGGCGCACGGCGTGGACTTCGGTGACATCGCCCGCAGGGGTCGAGGTGCCGTGGGCGTTGATATAGCCAACCTTGCGATCGCCAATGGTGGACAGTGCCAGCTTCATCGAGCGTTCGGCCCCTTCGCCGGACGGCGCAACCATGTCATGACCGTCCGAAGTGGCGCCGTAACCGGTGACTTCGGCATAGATTTTCGCACCACGGGCCAGCGCGTGTTCCAGTTCTTCCAGAACCACAACGCCGCCGCCGCCGGAAATGACGAACCCGTCGCGGGTGGCGTCAAAGGCGCGGGAGGCTGTTTCGGGGGTGTCGTTGTATTTGCTGGACATGGCGCCCATTGCGTCGAACAGGCAGGACAGGGTCCAGTCCAGTTCCTCGCCGCCGCCGGCGAACACGATATCCTGTTTGCCGAACTGGATCTGTTCAACCCCGTTGCCGATGCAGTGCAGGGATGTGGTGCAGGCGGATGTGATGGAATAGTTCACGCCCTTGATTTTAAAGGGTGTCGCAAGGCAGGCCGAGTTGGTCGAGGACATGCAGCGCGTGACCATGAAGGGCCCCATGCGTTTGGGCGCGCCTTTTTCTTTTACAATCTTGTGAGCCTGGAAAAAGTTGGAAGTCGATGGCCCACCGGACCCCATCACCAGACCGGTGCGCGGGTTGGAAACGTCACTTTCCTCAAGCCCGCTGTCGGCAATCGCCTGTTCCATTGCGATATAGTTATAGGCAGCACCCGGTCCCATGAACCGCAGCTGGCGTTTGTCGATATGTTCGGCCACATCGATTTGCGGCATACCGTGGACCTGCGAGCGAAACCCGTTTTCGGCGTATTCGGGCGCGGCAATGATGCCGGATTTACCCGAGCGCAGGGCAGCAGTGACTTCTTCGACGTTGTTTCCGATCGAGGAAACGATGCCCATTCCGGTAATGACGACGCGACGCATGGCGTTCTCCTTAGTCTTTCGCGGCTGCAAGGCCGACTTTGAGGTCTTTTACGGCATAGATTTCTTCGCCATCGGCAAGGATGATACCATCTGCCACGCCCAGTTTCAGGCGGCGGTCGATGACGCGGGTGAAATCGATCTTGTAGGTGATCATTTTGGTTTCGGGGGTGACCATGCCCGAGAATTTGACTTCGCCAACACCAATGGCAAACCCTTGCCCCTGCATGCCGCGCCAGCCAAGGTTGAAGCCGGTCAATTGCCACAACCCATCAAGGCCAAGGCAGCCGGGCATCACCGGATTGCCGGGGAAATGGCAGGGGAAGAACCAGAGATCGGGGTGGATGTCGAATTCGGCAATGATATGGCCTTTGCCATGGGCGCCGGCGTCGCCGGATACATCGGTGATCCGGTCCATCATCAGCATCGGCGGCAGCGGCAATTGCGCGTTGCCCGGGCCGAAAAGTTCGCCATTGGCGCATTTGATCAGATCGTCTTTGTCAAAACTTGTTGGAAAATCGGCCATTCAGTCCAGCCCCCCGTTAGATATTACATGTCCCTTATGGGCCTTCTATCATCGGGTGGTAAATGGTGGCAAGGGCTGGCTGCTGCAAGGGGGCGATATATAATGCGAGTGATTTGCAATTGAAATTGCCCCACGAAGCCCTTTATATATTCTATGTAACAAAGGATGCGCGATTATGATGGATATGGCTGCGGAACGTGGAAAAGAATGGCTGAGCGGGGCGGGATTGCGCCCAACGCGGCAACGGCTGTCTTTGGCCGGATTGCTGGTCGGGGACGGGCAGGACCGGCATGTGACGGCTGAAAGCCTGTATGCGTCGGTTTTGCAGTCGGGTGAAAAGGTATCGCTGGCAACGGTTTACAACACGTTGCGGGCCTTTTGTCAGGCCGGTTTGATGCGCGAAATCATGGTGGATGGGGCTAAAAGCTACTTTGACACCAATATGTCGGACCATCCGCATTTCTACTGGGAAGACAGCGAAGAACTGATGGATGCCCCCAGTGAGCAGCTGGAAATCTGCCGTTTGCCCGAGGCGCCCAAAGGGGCCGAGGTGAGC
>WGBJ01000500.1 GCA_015494385.1 Marinosulfonomonas sp. | reverse complement strand
TGCGCAAACACCAGCATTTCCTGAAATCGGGCACGATCTGCCCCGCTGGCGGTGACCGAGGCATCGCCATTGGTCTGGTCGATCACCAACACATATCCGGGGGCGGGCAGGGGAATGTCGGGATCGTGGGCGTTGTATTTTGACAGATCAGCCGCCTTGATCCGTGCCATCGCGTTGCGGGCGCGGTTCAAAAGGGCGGTGTCGTCCAGCGGATGCGTGGCCAGCAGGGTTTCCAGATCGCTGACGGTGGACGGATCAAAATGCACGCCGTTTTTGTCCAGCAACAGGCCCAGTGGTGGTTCGCCCGACCGGCCCGGGTGGATCGAGCGCAGGAACGCATCCTCGATGCGCAGAATGGGCGCATCGGTGTGGCTGGCCACCGCTTCGCCGCGGGGTGATGTCGGGCTTTTGCCCCAGACCCCGACCATATCCCCGTCCGATGGCTTGCCCAGCCTGATGTCATAGCCCGCCAGTTGCAAAATTCGCCGGATGCGTTTTTGCGTCAGAAACCCGCCGCTATATACAAAAAGCCGCCGGCGGGTTTCCCCACCGGCGGCCTGTGTTTCATCACGCAAAGGCATCAATCCCTAATTGCCTGCCAATGTGTTTACCGTATTGGCCGAATTCAGCGTGCCCATCCATGCGGACAGGGTTTTGCTCCACTGAACGAATGGTGCTTCGGTGATATAGATCGTATCGCCATCGCGGATCATGAAATCGCGGGCCACAAAGATGCCGTTCGGTCTGGTCAGGTCCAGCACATAGATCATGCGCTGTTCCCCCTGCAAATCAGTGCGGTTCAGAACGGCATTGGCAATCTTTGCCGGTTCTTCACGCAACACAAAAACGCCCTTGGGGTCTGCAAAGTTCGAGCTAAGCCCGCCGACCTGCGCAATCGCTTCCATCGCGGACAGGCTTTGCGAGGTGAATTTCACCCGGCTTTGCGCGCCTGTTGCGCCAAGGGCGGTAAAGGCGCGGGTGTCCTGTTCGATCAGGATACGGTCACCGCCGCGCAGGGGGATGTCCAGTTCCGGATGCTTGTACAGATCCTCGAACCAGATCTTGCCTTGCTTGTTGCCACGGATCACGGTGATCTGGGTCACTTCCGGCTCGACCGAAATACCGCCAGCTTTGGCCAGCATGGACCCCAGCGTGCGGGTCGGGCGTTCGATCGGGTAAACCCCTTGGCCACCCACGCCACCGACGATCGAAACCGTGGCACCGTCACCGGCCAGACGGGTCACCATAACCTGTGGGTCCGGTGTCTGTTTATCCAGCTTTTCGGTGATGATCCGGCGCAATGCTTCGGGTGAATTGCCCGCCGCGCGGATACGTCCGGCATAGGGGATAAAGATAAATCCGGCACCGTCTACCTGAACCTCTTGCAAAGGCGTGGCGCTGCTGCCCGGTGCGCCAAGCAGGGGATCGCCAACATTTTCCCAGATGGTCAGCCCCAGAACATCGCCAGGGTGAATGGTGTCCGAGCCGACGACACCGGCATTGATGAACGCTTTGGAAAAGCCAAGCGCGGGAACAACATTGGTTTTGCGCGCGACGCTGTCGGTTACAGTGACAACAAAGGCGTTGCCGTCTTTTTCCACCGAACCTGAAATTATTTCGCGCTTGGTTGGGCCGGAACGCGGCAAACCACACGAAGAAACCACGGCAATAGCCGCAGTCAGGGCCACTGCTTTGGCCAGCTTTGAACCCGTAAACATTACGCCGGGTCTCCTTTATATTATTGTTTTACTGCCTCAAGATTGGGTGGCAAGCTACGGGAAACAGGTTATTTAATCCAGTCCCTGATTGTGATGGGGCTAGTTAACGATGTGCAACTGTTGCCTTGGTGCCGCGTTTCCGGCCTTTAGTGCATCGTATGGGTCTTGTGGTGCCAGCACCATATCAACCGCCAGTCGCATCAACTGATCCCGCCCGCGTGCCGAATAAAACCCGCCCGGAATCTGCGAGGTTTCCAGCAAATACTGGCGATATTCCTTATAGGCGCGCACGTCGGGGCGGTCCGGTTTGCCAAAGAATTCGTCCAGCGGCAGGGTAGAGACCAGTTCCGGTTTGTCAAAAACAGCAACACCGAACACCTTCAGCGGAATTCCGCGCCGCAACACTTGCAGGGCGGCGGTGGAATTTACCGTCACCGCACTTCGGGCGTGGTCCAGCAATTGTGCCAGTTTGCCGCCCGGCACATAATGCACCCGTCCGGCAACCTCGTGTTTTTCGGCCAGTTGCGCCACCAGACGCCGCAGGGCAAGGCGGCCGTTTTCCAGCGGATGCGCCTTGAAAACAAGGTGATGATGGGTTGGCGCGCCTTTGGCAAAGCCGGCAATCACCAGTTCCAGAAATTCGGTCATACTGCTAAACGGGCTGTGCGCCTGAAAGCTGCTGTCATGTTCCAGTTGCAGCAATGCCAGATGGTAAGGATACCCCCCGCGCATGATCCGCCGTGTTGCCACCCGGCGGCTGATCCAATGGGCCGGCATCATCAGCAGGCGGCGCAGATACAGACGGAATTCGGCCACCACCCCCAGATCGCGGTGCGGCTTGAAATGGCGATAGGCGCTGTTTCGAAACATCACGAACCAGTGG
The DNA here is from genome assembly GCA_015494385.1 of Marinosulfonomonas sp. Classification (GTDB taxonomy): domain Bacteria; phylum Pseudomonadota; class Alphaproteobacteria; order Rhodobacterales; family Rhodobacteraceae; genus Profundibacter. The sequence goes on along the minus strand of WGBJ01000500.1, from coordinate 2,710 downwards.
TAAAGCGCGCCATAAAACACATGCTGGCGCATGTCGCCCCAATGGGCCGGCGCCTCGGGGTTGGTCAGTTCGGTGTCGGCCAGAACCTTGCGCATGTCATCGACCGACATGTCCATCAGGCGGGAATGGCCGTTGCTGCCGCCGCGCTCGTAGGTCACCCAGTAGGGGCGCAAATAGCCCTCTTCGAACACATGCACCGTCAGTCCGGCGGCTTTGGCGTGTTTCACGGCTGTGGCGTGGATAAATCGGGTGTCGCCATAGAGAACGATATCGGTCACGCCCTTGTCTTTGACAATCGACGCAAACCAGTCGGGCCAGTTTTCCTGTGGTTCCTCAAAGGGAATATAGCTGCTTTTGTCAGACCAGAACGCGCGATCCCCGGCATTGAACCCGACCCGCCACACCTGCGCCCCCGCCGTGCGCAGCATCTTGCCCAGCCGGTTGAAAAAGGGTCCATGCGGCCCTTGAAGAAACAGAAAACAGCGATCCGCGCCGGTTGCCTTACCCATAACACCCTATAAATAACGTTTTCGCCTTTGGTTTTAACGAAAACCCGTGATCTGTCACGCAGTTTTCCGTTATTGTTCCGGCTTCCTTCGATTGTGTGGCGTTTTCCCTTTAATTGGGGTTAATCTGGTAACAATCCCTGCGGCAATTCGTATATTTCTTTGTATTGCGAGTCGGGGCGGCAGGGGCTAGGTCTGTCCGGCAAACAGGAGTGCGGCAATGTTCACGGGGATTATCACGGATATCGGTCAGGTTCTGGCGGTTGAAATGCGCGGCGATATGCAGGCGCGGATCGGCACCGGATATGATGTGGCGGGCATCGACATTGGTGCGTCCATCGCCTGTGATGGTGTTTGCCTGACGGTGGTGGCGCTGGGCACGGATCCGCAAAACTGGTTTGACGTGCAGATCTCGGCGGAAACGCTGGACAAAACCAACCTTGGCAAATGGACCAATGGTAAACGGGTCAATCTGGAACGCGCGCTGAAGGTCGGGGATGAATTGGGCGGCCATATCGTGTCGGGCCATGTGGATGGTCTGGCCGAAATCATCGCCATGCAGGACGAGGGCGACAGCACCCGCGTTACCCTGCGTACGCCCGATGCGCTGGCGGGGCTCATCGCCCCCAAAGGCTCGGTCGCGTTGAACGGCACGTCATTGACGGTGAACGAAGTAAACGGCACCGATTTTGGCATCAATTTCATCCCCCATACCAAAGCCGCCACCACATGGGGCGATGCGACGGTCGGGGATATGGTCAATCTGGAAATCGACACATTGGCCAGATACGTTGCACGATTGCGGGAGTGGGGCCAATGACCCTTGGCCACAACAACGGCCCGACAATGGCCGCCGGTATAGGTTTTCGCAAACATTGCTGGCGCAAGGCCCGCGCCGAACTGCTGCCCAAGCTGCCGATCGAAGTGATCCGCCGCCGCGTGAAACGGGCGGGCGAACTGGGGCTGGATTACAAATCCTATGCCTCGATCCGCGCGGCCAGCGGCCATGATGTGGTGGCGTTCCTGTTTTCCTCAAACGCGCTGCGTCTGCTTAAGGCAAACGGCGGGCTGCCTGCGAAGCGGAGCGAAAAGCTGGCCGCATTGCAACGCTGCGGTCGTCTGGTCGCTGTGCAATCACCGCTGACCCCGCAGGACATGCAACGCGCCGCCGCCAAGGCGGACATCCCGCTCGACACTATCATCACCGCACCCGGCTTGCACCATACATGGGGCGAAACCCGCGCCATTCTGCTGACCGCCCTTGCCCCGCAAAACCTGCCCGCTGACCGCGTGGTGGCCATAGGCGACACCGCGCTGGAACGCGACTGGTGCGCCGCTGGCCGTCTGGCCGGATACCTAACTGCCGAAACCTTTTTCGGCGCCTGAACAGGACACATCAATGACCGATACTTCCTCTGCCATATCCCCGATCGAAGACATCATCGAGGACGCCCGCAACGGCCGCATGTTCATCCTTGTCGATCACGAGGACCGCGAGAACGAGGGCGATCTGGTGATCCCCGCACAGATGGCCACACCCGAGGCGATCAACTTTATGGCCAAACACGGCCGTGGTTTGGTGTGCCTGACCCTGACCGGCGAGCGTATCGACGCGCTGGGCCTGCCGCAAATGGCGTCGGGCAATTCCAGCCGCTATGACACGCCATTCACCGTGTCGATCGAGGCCCGCGAAGGCGTGACCACCGGCATTTCCGCCCATGACCGCGCCCGCACCGTGGCCGTTGCCATCGATCAAAGCAAAACCGCCGCCGACATCGCCATCCCCGGCCATATCTTTCCCCTGCGCGCCCGCGAAGGCGGGGTGCTGGTGCGTGCCGGCCACACCGAAGCCGCCGTGGACGTCAGCCGTCTGGCCGGTCTGAACCCCTCGGGCGTGATCTGCGAGATTATGAACGAGGACGGCAGCATGGCTCGCCTGCCCGACCTGATCGAATTTGCCAAAACCCATGATCTGAAAATCGGCACCATTTCCGATCTGATCGCCTATCGTCGTCGCCATGACCATCTGGTGAACGAAACCGCCGTGCGGGCCGTGACCAGCGAATTTGGCGGTGACTGGATGATGCGGATATTCACCGATGAAACCCAAGGTGCCGAACATATCGTGCTGTCCAAGGGCGACATCACCAGTGACGAACCTGTGCTGGTGCGGATGCACGCCCTGAACCCGCTCGAGGATGTTC
>WGBJ01000499.1 GCA_015494385.1 Marinosulfonomonas sp. | reverse complement strand
ATCGAGGACAAGAAGGATCGGGTTGCGGCCTAGGGTCAGGACCCTAGCCTTCGGCCCATTCGGCCCCCATCATTTCACGCAAACGGCTGGCGGTGCGCTCGAACTCGAACGCGCCGTCGCCTTCTACATAGAGCATTTCCGGCAGCGCCGCCGCTGTGCAGATCAGGCGCACACGGGCCTCGTATAATGTGTCGATCAGGGTGACGAACCGCTTTGCCTCGTTGAAATTGCTGCGCGACAACAGCGGGATATCATCCAGCAACAGCACCCGCGTTACCTCGCATATCGCCAGATAATCCGCCGCACCCAGGGGGGTGCCACACAGATCGAAAAACGTCGCCCGCGCCACCCCGTTGTGAAACCGCGGCAACACCACATCGCGCCCCTTCACCCGCAGGGTCAGCGGCTCGCCTTTGGCCCCGCCGGTCAATTCTTTCCACACCGTATCCAGCGCCGAGCGCGCCTTGGGGCCGTGCAGCACAAAGTAGCTGCGCACACCCCCCAGACGGTCCTGCCGGTAATCGGTGGGGCTGGCCAGTTCATGCACCACCATCCGCTGTTTGATCAACTCGATGAAGGGCAGGAACAACTGCCGGTTCAGCCCGTCCTTGTACAGATCATCGGGTGGGCGGTTTGACGTGGTCACAACCACCACCCCCGCGTCAAACAGGGCTTCGAACAGGCGGCCGACGATCATCGCGTCGGTGATGTCGCTGATCTGCATTTCGTCAAAGGCCAGCAGGCGCACTTGCTGTGCAATCCCTTCGGCCACCGGTGCAATCGCATCATCCACCCCGCGCTTGCGGGCGGCGTTCATGCCCTCGTGCACCTCTTGCATGAAGGCATGGAAATGCACGCGGCGCTTTTCGGGGATGGCCAGATTATCGACAAACAAATCCATCAGCATGGATTTCCCGCGCCCGACTCCACCCCACATATACAGGCCCTGCGGCACCTCTTCGGGTTTATGGAACAGCCCGCCCAATATGCCGCGTTTGCGGGTTTTGGTGCGTTCCAGATGGTCGCGGATATCCTGCAATACAGGCAACACGGCCTGTTGTGCCGGATCGGCCGTCAGCTTTCCTTCGGCCACCAATCGGGCGTATATCTGTTGCAGGGTTTCGGACATAAACTAAACTTCGCGCAGGAATTCCTGTATCGCTTTGATCACATCTTTCGGATAAGTGTAAGTCAAAGAATGGGGTGCCCCCTTGATCATAGTCTGACGCACATTGCGATTTAGCTTGGTCAGTTTTCCAAGGCTTTTAATCGGAATAACCTTGTCCTCTTCGCCCCAGATGGCGGCAACCGGCAGGCCGGTTTTCGCAATTTTACGGTGTTCTTCATCAAGCTGTTTTGACAGGATGTTGCGCAGGCTGGACAGCACGGCCGGCAGGAAGCCCCGAACACGGGTATCGGCAATCTGGCGATCGTAAATATCGGGGATTTCCGAGGGGACAGATGATTCCGCTTTAACCGCCTTGCGGATCATGTGACCGCCGAACACCCGCATGATCCAGTCGCCGATTATCGGGGTCTTGATGATGAAATCCTGAAGCTTGTTTGATTTGATCCCCAAACCGGCCGGTGCAATCAGGACCAGCCGCTCCAGCATATCCGGGTGTTTGGCCGTATAACAGGTCGCAATCGCGCCACCCATCGAATAGCCCAGCAACAGTATGCCGCCCTCAATGCACTGATCTTCCAGCAACTCTTCCAACTGGGTGATAAAAAAATTTGCGTTCTGGCGTCCCAGCGGGCGTCCCGAATAGCCGCGTCCGTACAGATCATATGTCAGCACGCGGTAATCCATCATGTTCAGCCCGCGTTCAACGGCCCGCCAGACATAGCTGGGGGTTGTCAGCCCGTGGATGCAAACGGCGATCTCGCCTTTCAGCGGGCCGTGCCATTCATAGTAGGTTCTGCCGCTGGGCAAATCGGCGAACTTGCCCGGGGCCTCGGCACGGGCTGCTTTGTTCATCGGGCGTCTGCGGTGACGGGCAATCGCCAGAGGAACAAAATAAATCGCCAGAATCGCAAACAGCAGCCACCACAGTATCATGATTGCCCCCAGATCACCGGAAACCAGTCTTCGCGCAGGCGCTGTCCTGTGACCATCCCGTGCCCCGGAAAGGGCGGAGACGTGCGCCCGGGCCGTTCGACATAACGTGCATCATCCCCGACCCAGCGCAGGGACAGTGCGCGGCGGGTGCGCCCCGTCATATTGCCCCGCGCCCCGTGCACTGTGCGATAGTCAAACAGCACCGCATCCCCGGGCTGCATTGGCCATTCCAGCACTGTCATTCCGTCGGGGTCTGCATCGGGGTCGGGTACGGGAATCCAGTCGTGATCCCCCTCGTAAAAATCGCTGTCATCGGCCCAGCTTACGGGGCGCACCATACGGTCCCATTTATGCGATCCGGCGATGAAACGCAGGCTGGCCTCGTCCACCGGATCCAGCGGTATCCACATGCTGACGGTCTGTTCCCCCTCGACGAAATAATAGGGGCCGTCCTGATGCCACGGGGTTGGCGTGGGGGTGCCGTTTTCCTTGACCAGCACATGATCGTGAAAAAACTGCGCGGTGCGGGATTGCATGATCTGCGCGGCCAGTTCGGCGGCCGGACTTTCGCGCACAATGCGTTCAAATTCGGGGATGCGGGTCCAGTTGCAGTAATCGTCGAAAAACCGCCCCTTTTTGACATCATTCTCGGACGCATATTCGCCGGGTTCTGCCAGATTGCGTGCCACACCGGCGGCCATCACATCGACCCAATCGGTAAACACTCCGCTTAGCTTGACCACCCCGTCACGCTGAAAATCGGCAATCTGTTCGGCTGTAATCACAGGCCCCTCCAGGCATCCAGAATATAACGGCTGACCATCAGGTCCAGATGTGCCCCGCCGCCGTTCTTGAACAATGTAATCTCGCTATCATCATTGCGCGCAAATGTGCCTGTTGCCAAGTCATAGAAATCTGCAATCACATCTTCGGGTGATATTGCCCCGCTGGCAATCGGCATCATCAACTCGCCGATATGGTCTATCGTTGTCTCGCGACTGTCCACAAACAGCCGCGCCCGCCCAAGCGCGGTATCATCGGCCTCGCGCATGTCGGGGCGGTAGGCGCCGATCAGGTCGATGTGCTGACCCGCCTGCAACCAGTCGCCCATAATCAGCGGTTCGGTGGCCATCGTGGCCGAGGTGACAATATCCGCTGCCCTGACCGCTGCCTCAAGGTCATCCACCGCGCGGGTATCGGGATATTCCGCTGCCATTTTTTGTGCCCCTTCCGGCGTGCGGTTCCAGACGGTGAAACCGGCATCGGGGAAACCCGCGCCATAGGCTTCGCGCAAGGAGCGGCCTACGGTGCCAGCCCCGATAATCAGAATGTTGCGGCTGTCGGGGCGGGCCAGATGTTTGGCGGCAAGCAGGCTGTCGCCCGCCGTTTTCCATTTGGTCACCAGATGAAAATCTATCAGGGCTTCCAATTCGCCGGCGTCATCGGAAAACAGGTTCACAGCGCCGTTGACCACAGGTCTCCCCTGCGCCGGATTGTCGGGAAAGATCGTCGCCGCCTTGGTTGCCAGCCCCAGCCCATCAATCCACGCCGCCCGTGACAGCAGCGTATCCTTTCCGTGATAAAGCAGCGTGTCGGCGATTTCGGCCTTGGGCAGGCTGTGCGCCTTGGTCAAAGCCGCGCCCAGATCGTTCCAGTCCAGCAGCGCCTGACCCTCGTCAAATCCGATGATTTCAAATGTCATAATCCGGCCTCTTGCTCTGATAAAACCCCGTGATCAACCAATGCCTGCGCCCAGCCTTGCGGCCCTTCAAACAAATGCGCACCCCAGCCACGGTTTAGGGCAGTTTCGATGTTTTCGGGCCGGTCATCGGTGAACAGCAGGGCTTCGGGGGGCAGGCCGCAACCGGCCTCTAACGCGGCATAAATGTCGTTATCGGGTTTCATCATCCGCAGATAGCCCGACACATATTTCTGATCGAATTCGTTGAAAAACGGATAGTGCAGCATTGCGGTTTCAAACGGCTCAATGCCGAAATTCGACAGGGCAAACACCGGCACCCCCTTGGCCCGAATAGTGCGCAACAGGCGCACCGACCACGGGATTTCAGGGCTGGCCATATCCAGCCAGCGGTCATGCCACATGCGGATTTCATCACCGTATTCGGGGTGCTTGTCGGCCAGCGCATAAAAGGAATCGCGAAACGGCGCGCCGCGATCAACCTGATCGTTGACCCCGTACAGATCAACCGCCGCAAACAGCGCCTTGCGACGGTCCACCCCGATGGCAGCATCGTAAAACCGTTCGGGGTTCCATTCGATCAGCACCTGACCAATATCGTAGATTACAGCCTTAACTTGCCCCATCCGCACCCTCTTTCATCGCTTTTTGCAATTCAGTATCCAGCGATGAAAGGAAACGCGACCGGTCGGCCTTTGTAAAGGGCTTGCCGCCACCCTGACGAAACGGATCAGCCGCGCGAAGGTCGCTCATCAGGTCGCGGGTGGCCAGAATGTTGCCGATGTTGGCGGGGGTGAACACCTCGCCATTATGGCGGATCACGCGGGCGCCATGCTCGAGGCATTTCGCGGCCAGCGGGATGTCACCCGTCACCACCACATCCCCGCGACCGGCGTGTTCGGCAATCCACATATCGGCCACATCCGGCCCGTCCGGCACGAACACCATCTCCACCAGCGGGTTGGCCGAGGGGCGCAGCCCCCCGTTGCAGACGACATACATTTTCAGCCCACGGCGCGTTGCCACGCGCTCGGCCTCGTCCTTGACGGGGCAGGCGTCGGCGTCAATGTAAATGGCTGACATGCCGCTAACCCGCGCCGATCAATACGCCTGTGGCAAACACCAGCGCGCCGCCCAGAACAACCTGAAACGCGGCCCGCATGAACGGGGTGTCCATATAACGGTTCTGAATCCAGGCAATCGCCCACAGTTCAAAGAACACCACGATAAAGGCGATGATGGTGGCGGTCCAGAAATCGGTGATCAGATAGGGCAGGGCGTGGCCCAAACCGCCAAGGGTGGTCATCACCCCCGAAGCAACGCCGCGTTTGAATGGCGAGCCGCGCCCCGACAGAACCCCGTCATCCGAGGCCGCCTCGGTAAAGCCCATCGAAATGCCGGCGCCGATTGACGCCGCGGTGCCAACCAGAAAGGTGGTCCAGGTGTCATGCGTGGCAAAGGCGGTGGCAAAGATCGGGGCAAGGGTGGACACCGACCCGTCCATCAATCCGGCAAGACCCGGCTGAACCCAGGTCAGCACAAACTGGCGATGGGCGGTGAAGTTCTCTTTTTCCTTTTCGTCCCCTCCCAGCAATTCCTCTTGCAGGGTGGCGGCTGTGGCGTTGTGCCCTGCCTCGTCCGCCGCCAGATCGCCCAGCAGTTTGCGGGTGGCGGCGTCCTTGGTTTGCTGTGCGGCGCGGGTATAGAATGCCTCGGCATCCTGCTCCATTTTCGCCACTTCCTCGCGGATGCGCTCAAGCCCCAGATTTTCAACCAGCCAGATCGGGCGGCGGGCATAAAATCCGGCGACATGCTCGCGGCGGATCAGGGGAATGACATCGCCAAACCGCTCCTTGTGCAGTTCGATCAACCGGCGGCGGTGTTCGTCCTCTTCGGCGGCCATGGCGTCAAACACCTTGGCAGAATTGGGGAAATCCGCCCGCAGGCGTTCGGCATAACCACGATAGATTTGCGCGTCATCTTCTTCCGAGGAAATGGCGAGCGCCAGAATTTCCTGTTCGTTCAGGTCGGAAAAACGGCGGCGGTTGCTGACACCGGGGATCATGGGCTGGCTCCTTAATTTAGAATTATTCCAAAATAACAGGCTGGGTCGCTCAGGCAAGTCAAAAATGTTCTTTTTATTGCGTAAACCGATCAGTTCAGATTATAGTGATTGCCTAACCATGGAGAGCAAAATGACAGCCACTGCACATAAAATCAGAAAGGGTCGCAAGTTCGATCAGGTTCTGGAAGGCGCACGTGTGGTTTTCATGAAAGACGGATTCGAAGGGGCCAGTGTTGACGACATCGCCAAAACGGCAGGGGTGTCCAAAGCGACGCTATACAGCTATTTCCCTGACAAACGCCTGTTGTTTGCCGAGGTGGCCAAAAGCGAGTGTCACCGGCAGGCCGATACCGCGCTGGAAGTGGTAACAAGCGATTCAACACCGGACGAGATTCTTCACGAAGCGGGCTTGCGGATGATCGAGTTTTTCATCTCGGATTTCGGGCTGAGCATGTTCCGCATATGCACCGCTGAATCCGGCCGTTTCCCCGAATTAGGCAAGCATTTTTACGAATCCGGCCCACAACTAGTGCGCGAACGGCTGGTCGAGTATTTCCATGAGGCCATTGACAAAGGCCAGTTGAAAATCGATGATCTTGACTTGGCCGCCGACCAGTTTGCCGAATTGTGCAAGGCTTCGTTCTTTCCCCGCTTGTTGTGCGGCATGGAAAGCAGCTTTGACAAATCGGAAATCGAACGGGTTTTGAATGGCGCGGTTGAAACGTTTATGGCGCGATACGGGGCGTAACCCGACCCTTAAAATGCGTTTTCAGTCTAGTGAACCCCCGGCGACTCGG
>WGBJ01000498.1 GCA_015494385.1 Marinosulfonomonas sp. | reverse complement strand
GTTCAGGATACCGCCCTGTTGCGCGGCGACGATTTCGGTCACCGACAGGGTTTGGTATTGCAGCGCGATGGCAAACACCGCCAGTGTCAGCGGCAATTCAGCCATGGTCACCTGTGACAGCCCGCGCGAAATACCGATGGCCGCATGGGGTGATCCGCTTTCGCCAGCCCCCAGCGCCATGCCAAGGGTGCCGAAAAAGATGAAATACAGCGCAAGGATCAGATCACCCGAGAACGACAGGTTCGAGAACATTTCCGAGCCATAGATCGTCGGCACGAACAACAGCAGGCCAATGCCGCCGGTCAGCCGGAACACCGGCCCGAGGTAGAACATATAGCCATGCGTGATTTTGCTGCGTAGGGCATAGTTTTTCAGCAGGTCGATATAGTTCTGGTAAAACGGTATCCCGATCCTGCGCCCTGCCCGCGCGCCGATTTTGGCGATGATCGCGGTCATCAGCAGACCATAGTTCAACACGATGAACAGGGTCAGCAGTGAATAGGGGATTTTCATCCATTCAAAAGTCATCAGATCATCCCCCTCGAGACAAGATAGGCCATCACAACAAAGATCAGCATCTGGAAGGCATAGGTCTGGCCATTGCCGGTATAGAGGCGCCGGCTAAAGTCGCCCAGATTATGCAACGCCGTGGCGATGCCGTTCCAGAAGTTGGTGACAAAGGGTTGCACCATGAACCCCAGCGCCTTGCGATAAGGTGCATAGAAGTTCCACGCATAGTGGGTGGTTTCGGGCCGGTAGGGCCGTTCCGCCGAATAGACGATATTGAACTGTTTTACCTTCTGGGCATTACGGTTCAGGAACAACATCCACCCCAGCACCAGACAGAAGATCACGCCGATCACAATCATGATCGAAACCGGCGCCCAATAGCCGTATTCGCTGGTAATCGCTGGGCCGGTCCAGTCCAGTCCGAATTCATTCGGGAAGAACCGGGTCAGATAGGCATCCACCCGACGCAACGCCAATCCGGGCACCACGGCAAAGCCCAGCAGGAACAGCACATAGATCATTTGCGGCAGGATGATCCAGAACGGCGCTTCTTTCAGGCGGCGGTGTTCATCCTTTAGCTGACCCAGGAATATCGTGTGCACCAGCCGGAACAGATACAGGAACCCGATTGGACCCGACAGGAAGATCAGGATCATCGGCAGCCGGTGTTCGGCCGACATAATCGCGTTATAGAAAACCCAGCGCCCGCCATAACCCGACAGCGGTGGCACGCCCGACATGGCGATAATCCCGATCATCACGGCGATGAAGGACAGCGGCATCAGGGCAATCAGCCCGCCCATTTTATACATCGCCCGCGTGCCGGTGCGTTTGGCCACGCCGCCAACCGACAGGAACAACATGGATTTATAGATGTAGTGGTTGATCACGAACAACAGCGCCATCAGCCAACCCAGTTTGTTCATCAGCGCCAAACCAAACAGCGCATAACCCATCTGCCCGATCGAGGAATAGGCCAGCAAGCGTTTCGCATCCTCCTGAAAGGCGGCCATCAGGTTGCCCAGCAGGGCGGTCAGCGCACCGATCCACAGCAGAACCAGCGTCAGGTCAACCGGTCCCAGATGCTGGCGACCCATGGTCATCAGCAGGGTGAACAGCCCGAACAGGCCAGCCTTCAGCAACACACCCGATACCATGGGCGACACATCGGTTTCGGCCTCGGCATGGGCACCGGGTAGCCAGATGTGCAGTCCGATGGCGGCGGTTTTGGTCATGAAGCCGACAGCCAGCAGGATGAACACATAGGGGGCCACATCTTCGCGCACATCGGCCAGCGAGGCGATCTCGAACGGCGCCTGCCCGTGCGCCGCCAGCGCAAAGCCGGTCAGGATGGCAAACGCCCCGCCCAGTGAAAAGATGATGTAGGACAGCGCGTGTGGTTCCGACGCCTTGCCCCGCAAGATCAGGAAGTAAGAGCCGATTGTCAGCATCTCCCACGCGGCGAAAAACGCGAAACTGTTTTCAGCGATGATCAGCAGTGCCAATCCGGCATACATCAGCATGGCGGACGGGTAGAACCCCGTGCGCCGCCCCTCGGCATGGAAACTGGCCAGCATGATCACCGCGCCACCCAGCAGGATGATCGAGCCAAAGATCAGTTGCAGCGGATCATAGCTGGAATAGCTGGCAATGAAATAGGCCACCATTCCGGCAATCGCGATGATGTTCTTGATCCGCGCGGGCAAGCCGTCGATCATAAAGAACAGCAATGCAAACATCAGCGGCAGAACCACCAGCAGGTTGCCCTCTGCCAGCGACAGCAGGTTGCGATAGGCCGATAGTTCGCCCCAGACATAGGCCAGAACCCAGCCCGCAGCAGCGGCCAGAACCACCACCAGTTCCTTGTGGAATGGCGTGTCCTCGGTATAGCGCGGGGCGTCACGTTTGATCACATAGCCAAACCAGCGCATCAGATAGGTGACCTCGATCAGCGCGCCAAACAGGATCACCGCAACCAGCCAGAATTGATTGTGCGCAATCAGCCCGTGGACCAGTTCCCATTTGGCATAGAACCCGGGAAATGGCGGCAGACCCGTCAGCATGGCGATGAAGGTGATAAAGATACCGACCATCAGCGGTTTTTGCCGCAGCACGGTCCAGTCCTTCAAATCGCGGGCCTCGAACATGCCGGACATCCAGAACAGACCGGCCTTGGCCACCGCATGGGCCAGCAGGATCCCGCCGGCGACGAACAGGTAACTGTCGCCCAGCACCTCGCGCTGGCCGATAATGGCCAACACCAGACCAACCTGCGCGATGGACGAATAGCCCAGCAAGCGGCGGTCATTATGTTGCGCCAGCCCCATGATGTTCGAGGCGACAAAGGTCAACAGCCCGATGCCGGTTGCCAGTGGCAACCATGTGGTGCCGCCCATCAGCAGAACCTTGTCCACGGCGAACAACGCGCCGGTGGCAAAGACGGCGGAAAACAGCGCCGAAAAACCGGGGTGTGCGGATTCGTAGATATCCAGCGCCCAGCCATTGGCGGGAAAGGGTTTCAACTCGGCAATCAGGGCGATCAGGATCAGGAAAAACGCCAAGGCTCCGCCCTGTTTGGCCAGCATGTCAGAGGCCGCCATCGTGTCGATATTCAGGCTGCCGCTGGCGTGATAGGCAAAGATGATACCGATCAGCAGGAACACGGTGATAAATTCCGAAACCATCAGGTATTTGAACCCGGCCCCCAGCGCGCGTTTGTCGGTGGACATCAGCACCAGACCACCGCTGGCGATCACCACCAGTTCAAGGAACACAAACAGGTTGAACACGTCGCGGGTCAGGATGATGCCCGATACCGCCATCACCGCAATCAGGAACACCGCCATAATACGGCGCCCCAGCCGCAGCATGGTTTGCTGCATATAGATGGCCGACAACAGCGCCGTCAGATTGATCAGCAACAGCAACGCGGCCTCGGCCAGACCCATTTTAAAGTTGATGGCAAAGGGCGCAGGCGTGCCCGCTGTGGTCACCTCGATCGGGGCAGCTCCGCCAGCAAAAGCAATCAGCCACAGCCCTGAAATCAGGCTCATGAAGGCAAGGGCGGCAAGGGTGATCAGATAGGCGCTCAGGCGCTTTTCCTCGCGCAAAAGACCCAACAGAAATGCCGCACCCAGACCGGTGGCGATGATAAGAATGATATTTGGCATCACCATTTCAACTCCGTGAATTTGGAAATATCCAGCGTGTGACGGCTGGCGAACAGACGCAGCGCATAGGCCAGCATCAGGGCAGTTACCCCAAGGCCGATCACAATCGCGGTCAGAACAAGGGCCTGTGGCACAGGGTCGATAATCAGGGCGTTTGCCTGATCAACCGGCACTGCGGCGTCAAGGATGGGGGCTGTGCGTCCGGGCATGTATCCCACCGCCACCAGCACCAGATGCACGCCCGTATTGGCAAGGGTAAAGGCAATGATGATGCGCAGGATATTGCGGTTGTTCAGCGCGCCATACAATCCAATCAGGATCAGCGCGAAACCGCCCGCCATTGCAAGGGTTACAAGGCTCATTTTTCATCCTCCGTCTCGGACAGGCTTAGCAACATCGAGCTGAATTCAGCCCCCACCTTCAGGCCGATCAGGGAATAGATCAGCGGGATGGCACCGGCGGAAAACAGCGCCCCGAACCAGCCCTGCGGCAAGAACCGCGCATCCAGAAATCCGCCTGCAAACAGCAGGCCCAGCAGACCGATTGCCACGAACAACAATCCGGCCGTGGATTCGATCCGCGAGATCAGGCGATGCGAGAAGCGGCGCATCGGGTCGGTCAGCAACAGCAGCAGAACGGCCGAGGCCACGATCGCCCCGCCCTGAAACCCGCCACCCGGTGTCAGGTGGCCGTTCACGAACACATAGATGCCCAGCAGCAGGATCATCGGCGCCAGCAGGCGGCTGCCTGTTTGCAGCAATTCACCGGCGGGAAAAGGTTTGGGGCCGCGTTCGGCCTCTAATGCGCGGCCATGCACCAGCACCAGCGCCACGATGGCAGCGGTCAGGAACAACACGGTGACTTCGCCCAGTGTATCCAGCCCGCGATAGGTAACGATAATGCCGGTCACGATGTTCTGCGCGCCCAGATCCGGCGCGGTCTGGTTGGCGTAATAGCTGGCAGTCAGGTTCAGGTCGGTGTCAGGCGCATAGCCCGACAGCAACTGGATGAAAATCACAGCCAGACCCGCCAGAAACGCCACAGTCAGCAATCGGTTAGTCATCATCCTGCTCCTCTTTCACGCGGCCCAGCACAAAGAAAAACAAAAAGGTGGTCAGCCCGCTGCCAATCGCCGCTTCGGTCATTGCCACATCGGGCGCGGCCAGCAGCACGAACAAAACCGAGGCCATCAGACTGACCAGCCCCGCCGCCAGAATGGCAACCGGTGTGCTTTTGCTGGCCACGGCCACCGCCGCGCCCCCCAGCATTGCCACCGCCGCCAGAACGGCCATCAATAGTGTCAGCGTGCTCATGCTTCTTCCCCCTGATCGTGATCCTGTTCAAACCGGTCAATACGGGTGCGGCTGGTTTTATGAACGTGGGTGCGTTCCGCCGCCCGTGCCAGCACCTGCGAGGACAGCGGGTTGCTGAACAGCAGGAACATGCCGATCAGCAGCAGTTTCAGCGCCCAGTCGGGGTGCATCATGGCAATGCCGGTCAGCGTCAGGATGGTGCCAAGCGTCGTCGCCTTGGTGCCTGCCTGAATACGGTTGAACACATCGGGCATCCGGTTCAGACCCAGCCCGCCCAGCAGCAAAAACGCTGTGCCGGCCACCAGAACCAGACCGCCCAGAATATCGAATAACGGCCCCATCACGCGCCCCTTTCCAGATAACGGGCAACCACGATCACCCCGAGGAACGACAACAACGCATAGACCAGCGCCACATCCAGATAGATCACCCTGTCAGCCACCACAGCCGCCAGAATAATGCCGGTGATGGCGATCACGGTCAGCACATCAAAGGCGACCACACGGTCAACCGGCGATGGGCCACGCAAGAAGCGAAACAGCGCAAGCAAAAATGCCCCGCCCGCCAGAACAGCGGCCAGATATACCAGAAAATCAGCCATAGATTACCTCTAGATATTTCTCGAAACCGGCGACGATACTTTCGGTCGCCGCGTCGATGTCGTCAGATTCAATATTGACCCAGTGGATGTACAGATATTCGCCCTCGATCTCGACGGTCAGGGTGCCGGGGGTCAGGGTGATCGAGTTGGCCAAAAGCAGCCGCCCCATTTTGCTTTTCAAACGGGTGCGCACCTTAACGATGCCCGGATTGATCGGCAGGTCCGGCGACAACACAACCCGCGCCAGCGCGATGTTGGATTTCACCAATTCCTTCAGGAAATAGCCGGTGTATTTAAAGGCCGCGATAAAGGCCTGCGGTGTGGCGCGAAATTCGTTCAGGAACGACATGCTTTCGCGCAAAAACCAGACAATGGCGAATGACGCCACCACCCCGATCAGAAGGGTATCGGGGGCCAGCGTTCCGTTCAGCAATATCCAGAAGAACAGCAGCGCCGCAAACGGTTTGGTGAATTCCCGGGTTAAGACCATAGTTGCAACTTCCGTTTATCCAAACCGGAAGTTTGCAACGTCCCCTCTTTGTCGATTGCCCACAAAGCGGGGCCAAAACAACCGTGCCTGATCAAAGCAGGCGGCGGGTCAGATTTTTCAATGGTGACCACCGCCACTCTTACCAAGCCATCCGATTTGATGACTATTTTACAAGATCATCATATGCGAATAAGCGAATAGCTAGAACGCACAATTATGCATAGCTGGATTGCGGCAAAATCGGCAAAAACCTGATCTGCATCATTGACGAAAGCCAAGCCTTCCCTAAACCATTTCCGCTTGGTGATCTGCGGTTGAAAATATTGCAAACACCCGAACACCTTACCACCCGGTCCAGAATAGAAAGCGTTTCGCGCGGTTTGACCGACAAACATCGCACAAAGCCTTTTTATATCGAAAAACATTCAGAAAAAACTTGACCAATTAGTAATATTTTCAGAATAGTTGATTCTTGGAAATGTGCGCAGTGATTGAGTAACGGTTAGAATTACAACTGGAGAGAGATTGAATGAATACTTTGAACGCGCGGGATTCCCGCGGCTCAATTGCGTTTAAAACCGTTACGAATACGTCAAACATCACTGGAAAAAACAAACTGGCAGATTTGATTTTGCGTCTGGTAATCGGCGCGGCCACGGTTTTTGCATTGCCGCAAACAGCCTTGGCCCAGACCCCTGCGCCAATGACGCAAAGCACGACACGGCTTGTCCCTGACAACCGCCCTGTTGCACCGCTATTTCGCGGTGTTACGGCTGTTGCAAGCGGGTTCTCGGGCACGGCGGTCGAAAAACCCGTGCTGGAAATCGGCGCGCGGCGCCTGCCCGATGTGGCCTACCGTTTCATTGACCCTGACGGGGTGTCGGTCACATTGACCGCCATTTCCGATATGGGGTTTGCCCCCAACGGGCATGAAATCACCACCCTGCCCTATGACACGCTGAAGGCACGCGATGTCGGGCAGGTGTTCGGCATCGCCCTCAGCGACAAACCGCAACCAGACCTTTATCTTGCGGCCACTTCCGCCTTCGGACTGCAAATCGTCGGGCCGGACGCCAACGGTGATCTTCTGCCGGACCGTCTGTTGCGCGGCCAGCCGGATGCGCGCTGGATGGCGGGGCAATTCGGCCCCCACCCCGATGCAGGCCCAGGTTCTGTCTGGCGGGTTGACGGGATGAGCGGACAGGTCAGCCTGTTTGCCAACATCCGTCACGACGGCAAAGACAACAGCGCCCCGGGCCTTGGCAATATCGCCTATGACCGGACGCATGAACAACTGTTCGTTTCCGATCTGGAAAGCGGCCTGATCCACCGGCTGAACCTGAAGGGCGAGGATTTGCAGCAATGGGATCACGGTGTTGACGGGCGGCCCGCCGAAACGCTGCCCCCTGTTGCCATGCCCGATACCACCGGAACCGACATCACCGGCCCGGCCTTTGACAGCACAAACCCCGACACATGGGGCTTTGCCACTGATGCGCGGCGCGTCTGGGGGATGGCTGTGCATGCCGGGCGGCTGTATTACAGCGTTGCACAGGGTCAGGCGGACCGGCCCGAAATCTGGTCGCTTGCCATTGACCGCAAAACGGGCCGTCTGCTGGACGACACCGCGCGCTGGGAACTGACCCTGCCCGAAGACCTGCCCCGTTCCGAGGTTTCGGACATCGCCTTTAGTGCGCGGGGGGAAATGCTGCTGGCCCAACGCGGACCGCGCAAGGGGGCCTTTGATTACAAGCAACTGGCCAAGGCTGGCGAAGCCGCCATCATCCGTTTCGTTCTGGAAGACCCGAAAGATCCGGCCGCCAAACTTACCCCGTCGGACTGGATCTGGATGGAGAACAGCTATGACACCGGTTTCGCCATGCAAGGGCGCGCGGGCACCGGCGGTCTGGCATTGGGGCCGGGCTATGACGGGCGCGGGCGCACGGACATGCGTTCCTGCCGTGACACCCTGTGGACAACCGGCGAAGAACTGCGCAACCGGTCCGATCTGGAAAAAGCACTGAAACCCGGCGGCGCGCTGCCGGTGGACGGCCTTCAGGCCCAGCCGGTCGATTTGCGTCAGGAATACAACAGCCCGCCCTGGGTTTCCTATTTTCTGGATCAGGACAAATCCTATCCGCAGGATCAGCGATCCGGCTGGATGGGCGATGTCGAGGTATTGGGATGCCGCGGCGGTGGCGGGCGAATGTTGCCCCCGCTGCTGGCAAACAATACGACAGCTCCCCCCGAAACCCTGCCGCCATCACCGGACCTGTGTCCGGGGGGCAGTTGTATTCTGGTACTTTGCCTGATCAACCCTTCACTGTGTTTCGGAGGCGATGACCCTGCCATCTGCGCCGATGTCAGCGCCGATGTCCGGTGCGACACCACCACGGGGCAATATGTTGTGGATATCAACGCGCAGAACCCGACGACGACTGCGCTGGACCGGTTAAAACTGATTGACCCGTCAAACAGCATTGCCGCCCTGCCCGCCCAGACGGCATTTCCGGCAACAACCACTTTACCGCTCACCGGTTTAAGTCCTGGCCAGACCGGCCAGATTGATCTGTGCGCCTTTGACAGTGCGCAACAGTCAACGGGGCAGCCCTATGACTGCTGCAACACAACCGTCAATTTCCGCGTGCCCGAAGCCGCCTGCGAAGTGAAGGAGCAGTAAAATGAACAGAACCTGTTTTATCAGCACCATCCTTTCCGGCGTGTTTTTCGGCACGGTTGCACTATCCAACCCTGTGCTGACCAATGGCGGCTTTGAACAGAACCCGCCCGGCGGCTATGGCAACCATATCGGCTGGGATATTTCCCCGTGGGTGTTGGGCGGCGGCAACTCGTCCAATGTCGTCAGCGTAGACGGACCTGGCGGACAGACCTCATATGAAAATGCCAATCTCGGCCCGGGTTTTGACGCCACCGGCGGGGCGGGCCATTACCTCGACATTGCTGGTGGTTCCAATGATTTCTATCAGGAATTCACCCCCCTTTGCAGTGGTGAAGTGCAGTTCGGCGCCTATTTTTCCACCCGCGACAACAGAGACGGGACTGCCGTTGTCACAATCAAGGATGCGACAGGCAGCACCGACATTTCAGCACCGGCAACTGTAAACCTGCCTGGTGGCACATCGGGCACCGATCCTTGGACACTGGCCAGTTTCACCACGACCCTGACTGCCAATACAACCTACCGTTTCCATGTGCAGATGGACGACAACATGAACATGGACAACGCCTTTGTGAACTTCGGGCCAAGTTGCACCGAACACGAAGATTTCCCCCATGATCCGATCCCCGACCCCGAACCGCTGACCGATGTCGGGGTGCAGAAGATCTGCGATCCGATCGAATATGCGGAAAACGGCGACTTTGTGCTGGCCTGCCATCTGAACGTGCAGGCAAGCGAGCCATTCCCCAGCACAATTTCCATCAATGACAGTTTCACCCTGAACACAGCAGCAGTCAGCGCGATCAACTCGACTGAAAACTGGGCCTGCACCGACAGCGTTTCGGGCGGCTCACTGGATGTTGCCTGCACCTTGCCGGTGTCGGACATACCGGCATCCGGGGCTTCGACGATAGATGTCACCATGACATTCCCCGCCGATACCCCGCCCGAGGGCCTGTATAACTGTGCCGATGGCACCTTTGAAATTGCCGGCACCGAGCCACACACCATCGAGGAAAGCTGTGTGCGCATCGACCTGCCCGAACAGCCCGAACCGGTGCAATGCCTTGCCTTTGAACCCGAACTGTCCTGCAACACGAAAACCGGCCAGATCGAGGTTGTGCTCTCCAACACCCTTTCGGGCAGTTTCGGTGCAGATGATGTAAAGGTTACATCCCAGACATCGGGGGTCGGCCTGAGCAGCCCCGATCCCTCCAACCCGATGCTGGTGGCCCTGTCCGGTGTTGTTCCCGGCCAAACCCTGTCCCTGCTGATTGACGCCGTGGAAACCGGCGGCGGCAGTGCGCCGGGGCTGGACAAATGCTGTCTGGGTGAAATCGAGCTTGAAATCCCGCAGGATTTCACCTGTGAAAAGGCCCCCCTGCTGGAAATCGACAAGATATGCCATCAGGTGTCGGACCACCCTGTCTATCAATCGCCCTGGTGCGAGATTATTGTCCATTACGAGGGGCCAGCACCGACGGATACAAACCCGATTACCATCGGGGAGATGCTGACATCCGGCGGGGCGACCCTTGGAATGCCGCTGTCCTCGGGCGACAACTGGCAATGCACGGGCACGGACGCCGAAAACCTCGGTTGCACCATCTCCGAAAGCGATGCCCCCGGCACAGACTGGAGCGACTGGACCTCGACCCTGACCATTCCGGTTGTAACAAGCGATATTCCGGGTGATTTCCCGCTGCCGGACGGCTTTGAAAACTGCGCCAGCGTCAGCATCGGCGACGTCAGTGCCGAGGACTGCTGGTCAAACGATATTCCGCAACTCGAAATCGGCAAAACCGGACCGGAAATATGCTATCTGGGCGAGCCTTGCGAATTCACCTATACCATCACCAACACCAGCACAGACCAGAATTTCGACGGTGGCGTAATGCTCTCCGATGTGCTGGATTTCACGTCCGGTAACGGGTCCTTCACGCCCACGGATGGCGGTATCGTTTCCATGGACCCGCCGCTGTGCACAGCGGCAGAACTGAACAGCGGCTCCTGCAATGCCGCCCTGTCGCTGGGTGCCGGCCAAAGCCAGACCTACACCGTCAGCTATGTGCCGCCGCCCTATGCGCTTGCGAATGGCGATTACAGTCTGGAAAACTGTGTCGAGCTTGCGACAGATGACGGCAGCTCCTCGCAGGATTGCGCCACAGTCCAGTTCCAGCCACCGCGGTTGTCACTGGAAAAAACCGGCCCGTCGCAATGTGCCATCGGGGAAACCTGTGATTTCACCATCACCATCAGCGCCGGTGATCAACCCTTCAGCGGCAATGTGCTGTTGATGGACAGCACCAATGTGCCTGCCTTCGACATCACCGCAATATCCCCGCCCACAGCGGGTTGCGGGGCAAACCTGCCGGCCAATCCCCTGTTTTGTGTGGTGCCGGTAAACCTGCCGGCCAATGGCTCGATCAGCTACACCATAAGCATCACCCCGCAATCACCGCAAAATCAGGTGGTGGCCGAAAGCGGTGAAAACTGTGCCTACATCCGCAGCCTGCCTGCGGGCAACGCCATCGCAGCGGGGGATTATTCGTTCAACCAGTATGCCACTCCACCGAATTTCCCGCCCCAGATGACGGAAATGTTGCAGGGCGGCATGATGGGTGAATCCTGTGTGTGGTTCGATGTGCCTGATGATACCGGCCAGACGGACACCGGCGGTGAAATCGATATGGCCATCGCCAAAACCTGGGCTGCGGGTGCCGATTTCCTTGGCGCGCTCGAACCCGGGGACAATGCCCAGATCCCGCCGCATGGCTATATCATCGACGTCAGCCAGGTGGTTGGATCTTTGCAGGCCGGTGATGTGATCACCGTTACCGACCCGGCCAGCGGTCAATCGGGCATCACCTTCTTCGGAGCGCCCTATGCACCCGCCCCGTGGTTCTGCACCATGAGCGGCAGCGATATGACCTGCAGCTATACCGTGCCCGCCGATGGACCGGCCAACCCGCCGGCGATCCTGTGGCCTGCGGTAAACGACCCTGCCGTGGACAGCACAAATTGTGCCAATGTTGCGGTCTACTCGGGCAGCAACCCTGATCCCCTTGCGGAAACCAATACACAGAACAATTCCGCTTGTGTCACAATCCACGGCGAACAGGCCGTGGAACCGGTGCAACCCGAAATCACGGTAGAAAAGCAATGTGAACCGATCATTGCCAATGCCGGCGGGCTGGAGATGTCCTGCACGATCACCGTTCAGGCGCTCAATGACTTTACCCACGAGCTGCGCATCATTGATATGATCCATCAGGTTGCGGGCAGCACCGGAACCCTTGCCAGTATCATACCACCCAACGGCGGCTGGAGCTGTAACAACAACTCCTGCATCATCGACAGTGCCAATTTCGGCACCGGCGATACGGCGGTGTTCAACGTGGTGATCTCTGGCCCCGATACCGGTGAAACCACCACCTGGCGCAATTGCGGGGATGTGAACTGGGTCACAAACGGGGGGAATACCGCTGCATATCTGACCAACAACTGTGATGTCGAAACCTATGAGCAAGGCCAGCGCATACAATTACCAACCGGTGATGGTGTGCCTCGGCTGGTGCTGAGCAAAACCGCCAACGGCCCCTGTTCGGTCAACCGGGCATCGCAAAGCTATACTTGCGATTTCCGTCTCGAAGTGGCGAACCGGGGCAACGGCGCATTTTCAGGTCCCCTGGTCCTAAGCGAGATATTCGGCAAACCGGCCCCGTTGCGCCTAACCGGAACCGGTGACGGCTGGTCCTGCAATCCGGCCTCTGCTGATGGCAGCACCTGCCAGACAGATCGGGCAATCCTGGGGGTTGGTGAAACCGGCGGGCTGGATGTGACCCTGACACTGCCAGGTCTGCCGCAGGGTGGGCAGTTTGAAAACTGTGCCTCGCTGGGTGTGACGGATAACCTGCGCGATCAGGCAATGATCCTGCAACGGATCATGCAGATGCGCGGGATTGACGGTGGCCCCGTCGATGGCAAACCCGGGCGCAAAACCCGCGCCGGCCTGCGGTTGCTGCAACAGCAGCTCGGGCTGGAGCCCACCGGTAAAATCGACACAACACTTTTTGCCGCACTGGGGCTGTCCACAGCAACAGACCAGGCAAAAGAATGTGTTACCGTGGACCTGCCCCCGATGCCGAAACCGTTGTTGCAATGCAACCGCGACACAACTGTTGCCCGCGACGGGGAATGCGTCTGCCGGTATGCGCGCATGGTCAGAAAAGGGAACAACGCCTGCGCTTGCGTGCGCGGCACCCGTTTTGTGGCAGGCAAAGGATGCGTCGCAACATCATCCGGCAAACCCGATACACCGGCCCCGAAACCCGCCGCCTGCCCCAAAGGCACGGAATATGTAAGCGGCAAGGGCTGTGTAAAACCCCGTCAGGCCTGCCCGAATGGTCGCCCCCGTCACCCATTGCTTGGCTGCACGAACGTGTCGATCACCATCGGTGGCTCGGGGAGCAAACCTAAAGACGGTCCGTAGAAAACGGGGTGGCCATTGGCAATGCTCATGGCCACCCAGCCCCGTATATTGAGATTCAAATGCCTGTTCATCCCTCGACTGTGAAAGACGGCCTGGGAAACCGGGCTGCCGGAACGAGTGAATTAAACCCTTCAGGTTAATGAACTCTTTGGCCTAATCATTATGAAACCGCCAAGACTATCGGCAAATGATACGGTCAAATATCAACGCCTTCGCGAGTGTTACCCAGTTCTAACAATTGCTACATAGCCGGGCTTCAATAGTGATTTTTTCAAAAACAGATTAAACTCTTCATCGATGAATTTCACACCTTCCAACGTAATTCTGAACGGTCGAACATTTTGGGATCGTAAAAACGGGATTCCAGTTTCTTTGTATTTTGCGGCCATAGAGCCAACATGGCCAACTGTTATTTTCTCACAAAATTCGACCAAAGCCT
Organism: Marinosulfonomonas sp.; assembly: GCA_015494385.1. Lineage (GTDB taxonomy): Bacteria > Pseudomonadota > Alphaproteobacteria > Rhodobacterales > Rhodobacteraceae > Profundibacter. The sequence goes on along the minus strand of WGBJ01000498.1, from coordinate 513 downwards.
TTTCCACCCAGTCTTCGCCCTTTTGGGTGAAGGTGGCGTTCAGGGTGGTTTCGAACAATTCGCGGGCGTTGGCGAGGTTTTTGCGGGCCGCCGCAAGGGCCTGCTCGATCCCCGCAAAGGCTTGATCCAACACAGCCACAATCCGCTTTTGCTCGGCGAGGGGCGGGAGGGGGATTTGAAACGATTTCAAAGCTTTTGCAGAGAGTTCGCGGAACGTTGCTCCAGTTCCAAGCTCATTTAAGGCGGCAACATTCGCATCAAGGAAATAGTATAGAAAATGCACGTCTAAATCAGAGGATGGCTCTAACCCTCGGCAACCTTGGTTGAAAGCCATCGGCACTTGATTGATAGCAAGATGCCCAATTGGTGCGCGGGTAGACATGATGACTGACATTGGGTTTGCTAATTTGGCTGAAGATTTGGCAAGACCCAGTTCGGTAATTTTTCGCGGCGTGGTATTAATGTATTTCCCAGCCATCTTGCCCATGTCTTTTGGTGTAAGCCAGTTCACCT
>WGBJ01000497.1 GCA_015494385.1 Marinosulfonomonas sp. | reverse complement strand
GAAAGGCTATTCCGGCGAAAAAGCACAAATATATTCGGGACTTAAACTAAGCGGGATGCGCGATGCACCGGTTCAGTTCGCCGTGTTCTGCGATGATGAAACCCCCAAAGGACAGGGCCTTGGCGCTGCCACCATGCCCGAAACCCGCCGCTATTCGGTGGTGGCCGCGATCACCCAGTTCTGGCTGGCCGCGCGTGCCGAAGGGCTGGGCGTTGGCTGGGTTTCGATCCTTGACCCCGCCCGCCTGACCCGCGATCTGGACGTGCCTGCGGGCTGGTCGCTGATCGCCTATCTGTGCGTTGGCTGGCCCGAGGAAAACAAAACCACCCCTACCCTGCAACAAGTCGGCTGGGAAACCCGCAGCACGACGCTGGACATACTGGAGCGATAGACGATGGCAACAGACCACATCTGTGTCGGGGCTTTTTCCGGCTCTTACGGCGTCAAAGGCGAGGTGCGTCTGAAAAGCTTCTGCGCCGACCCCGAAGCGATAGCAGACTACAGCCCCCTGACCACCAAGGATGGCAAGCACAGCTATGCCATCACCATCACCCGCAGCATCAAAGGCGCGCTGGTGGCCAAGGTCGAAGGGATCACCAGCAAGGAGCAGGCCGACGACCTGAAAGGCATCCGCCTGTTTGCAAGTCGCGATCAACTGCCCGCCCTGCCGGATGACGAATACTATTATGCCGACCTGATCGGCCTGACCGTTCTGGACACCGGCGGCACGGTTCTGGGCAAGGTCCACGCGGTGCAAAACCACGGTGCCAGCGACCTGCTGGAGATCATGCCAAGCGCGGGGGGCAACACCATCCTGCTGCCCTTTACCCGCGAGGTGGTGCCAACCGTCGATCTGAACGCGGGCCGCATCATTGTCGATCCGCCCGAGGGGGCCCTCTAAGTGACCCGCGTCATTGTCCACGCCGGTTTCCACAAAACCGGCACGACAACGGCGCAGCGGTTTTTGATGCACAACGGCAAACAAATCTGGCCGCATCACGCCATCGCCATCCAGCACCGTATCCGCCACCCCCTGAAAATGGCGCTGGCCTATTCCACCGGCGCCGGTGATCTGGCGCTGGACGAATTCCGGTTTCGCCTGACCGCTTTTCTGAAAACGCTCAGCATGGGCAATCGCGGATTGATTATCAGCGCCGAAAACCTGTCCGGCATGATGCCCGGCAAGAATGATCTGGTTGAGGGGTATTCCGCCTGCCCCGCTCTGATGCAGGCCATTGCCGAATGTATCGAAACGGTGATCGATCCGCACCCCGATCTGGTGTTCCATTTTTCCACCCGCGAAAAACCGGCGTGGTTGCGCAGCATCTGGTGGCATAACCTGCGCAAAACCCGCCTGACCGATGATCTGGACACCTTCTCGGCGGCCCTTGGCCCGACCTGTGATCTGGACGAAACCGTCAATCAGGTGCGCCGTGCGGTTGGTCCCTATCGGGTAAGCAGCGAACGGCTGGAACAAACCACAACGCAGCAATTCGGCCCCGCCACCCCGCTGATTGATCTGCTGGAATTGCCCGACCATCGCCGCGCGGCGCTGCAAAATATCCCGCCGGAAAACGTGATGCCTTCGCTTGATCTGGCGAATGAATTTCTGGCGCTGAACCGGTCCGGCATGACCAACACCACCCTGAAGGCCCGCAAACAAGAGCTGCTGGAACACGCGGCGAAATTGGATTAGGCACGGCATATGTCGAAAACACCCAAATCCCCGCTGACCAAATCGCACGGTCGCAAAACCATCACCGCCACGTTGCAACCGCGTGACCTGATGGGCGAAACCCCGCAACTGGCCAACGCCTGGCGGGTCAAGGTCGTGACCCTGTTCCCCGAGGCCTTTCCCGGGGTGCTGGGCGCATCGCTGACCGGCAAGGCCCTGCAAGAAGGGCTGTGGCAGTTGGAAACCATTGATCTGCGCCCCTTTGGCGAAGGCAAGCACAAGAACGTCGATGACACCCCGTCCGGTGGTGGTGCCGGCATGGTGCTGCGGGCCGATGTGGTGGGCAAGGCGTTGGAAAAGGCACAGCAGGGCACCCCGACCGATCGCGCCAAATGGCCGGTTATTTACCTGTCGCCACGG
>WGBJ01000496.1 GCA_015494385.1 Marinosulfonomonas sp. | reverse complement strand
TTGATGCTGCGGGTGATGGTGATGGCATAGCTGTGTTTGCCATCCTCGGTGGTCAGCGGGCTGTAGTCTGCTATCGCTTCGGGATCGGCGCAGAAGCTTTTCAAACGCACCTCGCCTTTGACGCCGTAAGAGCCGGAAAAAGCCCCGACACAGATGTGGTCCGGATTGCCCATTTATCGCTCCAGTATATCCAAAGTCGTGCTGCGGGTTTCCCAGCCGACTTGTTGCAAGGTGGGGGTGGTTTTGTTTTCCTCGGGCCAGCCAACGCACAGATAGGCGATCAGCGTCCAGCCTTCTGGCACATCCAGATCGCGGGTCAGGCGGGCGGGGTCAAGGATCGAAACCCAGCCAACGCCCAGCCCTTCTGCACGCGCGGCCAGCCAGAACTGGGTGATCGCGGCCACCACCGAATAACGGCGGGTTTCGGGCATGGTGGCAGCGCCAAGGCCCTGTCCTTTGGGGGTTTCATCATCGCAGAACACGGCGAACTGAACCGGTGCATCGCGCATCCCGCTTAGTTTAAGTCCCGAATATATTTGTGCTTTTTCGCCGGAATAGCCTTTCAGGGCATCGGCATTCGCGGCCTCGAAATTGGCAATCGCGGCATCGCGGGCGGTTTGCGATGTTATCCGCACAATCCGCCAGGGTTCGGATAGACCGACCGAGGGGGCCAGATTGAACGTCGATAAACAACGTTCAACAATAGCCCCCTCGACCGGATCCGTGCGAAAGCGGCGCACGTCGCGCCGCCAGCGCAGAAGCTGGGTAAACTCTTGCCGGAACTGATCGGAAAAATCAGGCATGAGTGAACCTAAACTGCTGATTACTCAGCAGCATTTTCCTCGGGCGCGGCTTCTTCAGCAGGGGCAGCCGCCTTTTCAGCCTTTTCCTCAGCGCGGGCAACGGCTTTGTCGCCGGGTTTGCCTTTGTTGGGGTTGTTACGCTCTTTCTTGTCCAGAACGCCGGCGGCTTCCAGAAAACGCGATACGCGGTCTGTTGGCTGTGCGCCCTCAGACAACCAGTATTTCACGCGCTCCATGTCCATTTTCACGCGCTCTTCGGAATCTTTGGGCAGCAGCGGGTTATATGTGCCCAGCTTTTCGATGTAACGACCATCGCGAGGCATACGGCTGTCAGCCGCAACGATGCGATAAAAAGGACGTTTCTTGGAACCGCCGCGTGCGAGACGAATTTTCATAGCCATGAGTAGTTTCTCCTATTTTCCTAGCTAGTTGAAGGGCTTAGCGCCCTGTCATTCTTTGTGTTGGTTGTGGTGTTGGATAACTTCCTGAATGATGAAGTTCAGGAATTTACGTGCGAATTTCGGGTCGAGGTTGGCCTTTTCGGCCAGCTCCTCGAGTCGTGCAATTTGTTGGGCCTCGCGTGCCGGATCAGAGGCAGGCAGGTCATGTTCGGCCTTCAGTTTGCCCACGGCCTGCGTGTGCTTGAAGCGTTCGCCCAAGGTATAGACAAGGATCGAATCCAGCCGGTCGATGCTCTCGCGGTGGTCCTTTAGCAATTCAGCGGCGCGGGTGACGGGATCAGTCATTGAGGCCTCCGGTCTGTACCTTTTGTACAATCAAGGGGGTGAAACGTACATTCATGACAGCGCCTCCGGTGATGGGTGGCGATACATGCGGGTGGTGCCCATTTGTTCGTTTTCATAGACCCGATCCAGCACACAGCCCAGCCGTTCGGCCAGCGCGATTGACCTGACATTATCGGGCACGATGTTGCTGGTCATGGTGGTGAAACCCATCACGCCATAGGCATGTTCGCGCACGGCCAAGGCGGCCTCGTAGGCGTAACCTTTGCCCTCGGCGTTTCTGAACATCACCCAGCCGATTTCCGGTTCGGGCCAGCCTTCGGGGTTCCAGATGCCGACGATGCCGCAGGGCTGATTGTCGGCTTTGGTCACGACCGTCCAGTATCCGTATCCGCGCAATTGCCAGTGGCCGATGGAACTGGCGAACCAGCGCCATGCCTCGGAGCGCGAGGCGGTGTCGCCAAAACCGGCCGAGCGTTCTGTATCGGCAAAGAATTCGGCCAATGGCTCGAAGTCCTCGGCAACAGGGCCACGCAGGATCAGGCGTTCGGTTTCAAGGGTGGGGATGGTCAGGGTCATTTCTTTTTCCCAAACCCGCTGAGGCCCGGAGGCAATCCGCCGCCACCACCCAGACCGGGCAGTTTGCCGCCCATCTGTTTGGCTGCGGCTTCCATTGCCTTGGGGTCCATGTTCTGCAATTCGCCAGCCATGCCGTGACCGCCTTTGCCAAACATCCCGCTCATGGCCTTTTTCAGCATGCCGCCTTTGCCCATTTTGCCCATCTTCTTCATCATGTCGGCCATCTGGCGGTGCATCTTCATCAGCTTGTTCAGCTCGGACACTTCCAGACCGGCACCGCGCGCGATGCGTTTCTTGCGGGATGCCTGCAACAGTTTCGGATTGGCGCGTTCACGTTTGGTCATCGAGTTGATCAGCGCGATCTGGCGTTTCAGGATGCTGTCGTCAAAACCGGCCTCTTCGACCTGTTTCTTCATTTTGCCCATGCCGGGCATCATGCCCATGATGCCTTCCATGCCGCCCATTTTCAGCATCTGCTCCAGCTGCTGTTTCAGGTCGTTCATGTTGAACTGACCCTTCTGGAAACGGCGCATCATGCGTTCGGCCTGTTCGGCCTCGATGGTTTCCTGTGCCTTTTCGACCAGCGATACGATGTCGCCCATGCCAAGGATCCGGCCCGCCACACGTTCGGGGTGGAATTCCTCGAGCGCGTCCATCTTTTCGCCTAGGCCGACAAATTTGATCGGCTTGCCGGTGACGGCGCGCATCGAAAGCGCCGCGCCACCGCGACCGTCGCCGTCCATACGGGTCAGGACCACGCCGGACACGCCGACCTTGTTGTCGAATTCTTCGGCCACGTTCACCGCGTCCTGACCGGTCAGGCCATCGACCACCAGCAGGGTTTCGCGCGGGTTGGCGATGTCGCGCACGGATTGCACTTCGTCCATCAACACTTCGTCGATGTGGAGGCGACCGGCGGTGTCCAGCATATAGACATCATAGCCGCCCATCGTCGCCTGCTGTTTGGCGCGTTTGGCGATGTCGACGGCGGACTGGCCTTTGACGATCGGCAGGGTATCGACGCCGATTTGCGTGCCCAACACGGCCAACTGTTCCTGGGCTGCGGGGCGCTGCACATCAAGCGAGGCCATCAGCACACGCTTGCCGTTCTTTTCTTTCAGCCGTTTGGCCAGCTTGGCGGTGGTTGTGGTTTTACCCGAGCCTTGCAAACCGACCATCAGGATCGGTGCGGGCGCGTTATCAATCTTCAGCTCGCCGGCGTTTTCATTGTCGCCTGCCAGCACATGCACCAGTTCGTCATGGACGATTTTCACGACCTGCTGGCCGGGGGTGATGGATTTGGTGACGGATTGGCCTGCGGCCTTGTCAGCAATCGCTTTTATGAAATCGCGGGCAACGGGCAGGGAAACGTCGGCCTCAAGCAGGGCCACGCGGACCTCGCGAAGCGCGGTTTTGATGTCGTCGTCAGACAGGGCGCCCTGTTTGGTCAGCCGATCAAAGACACCACCAAGGCGTTCGGATAGATTTTCAAACATCTTAAAGGTACCTTTCGCCGTTAACCATATGCCCCATCATGTAGGATGGAACGCCCAAATGCCAATCACCCCCGTGGGCGAAACCTCGCTGACGGGGGGCGATCCCCGCTTTCGCGGGGACCGGAAGTTTTGACGGACTTCCGGATACAGGGGGGATTTACGGCGGGAAGGCGCCAGAGTCAAGCGTGGGCGGATTTGTCCGCTGGCGGTTGCGGGACGGTTTGGTATCAGGGGGCAAGTGATGGAGGTTTTTCATGAAACTGGCGGTGATGGCGTGGGTTCTGGGCGCGGGCATGGCGCAGGCAGGGTTTGATAGCGTTGAAGAATTGGGCGAGGCGCTGTTTTTCGATATGAACCTGTCGCAAAACCGTACGCAATCCTGTGCGAGTTGTCACAACCCCGAGCATGGCTATGTGGATACGCGGGAAACCGATGCGGGGCTGGCATTTTCGCTGGGTGATGACGGGGAATCGCTGGGGGATCGCAATGCGCCGACCATTACCTATGCGCGTGAGGTGCCTGTGTTTCAGGTGAACGACATGGATTACTACATGGGCGGGCTGTTTCTGGACGGGCGTGCGCATGATCTGGCGGCGCAGGCCGGTGGCCCGCCATTGAACC
>WGBJ01000495.1 GCA_015494385.1 Marinosulfonomonas sp. | reverse complement strand
CTGTTGCTGCCGTTTGACCAGATTGTCGGCAAATTTGTTGCAAAGGACATCATCAACGAAGAAACCGGAGCGATTTACGTCGAAGCCGGGGACGAGTTGACGCAAGAGATGGACAAAGCGGGCGAAGTCATTGGCGGCACCCTGAAGGAACTGCTGGATGCGGGTATCACCGATATTCCGGTTCTGGACATCGATAATATCAATGTTGGCCCCTACATCCGCAATACTTTGGCAGTAGACAAAAACATGGGTCGCGATACCGCGCTGATGGACATCTATCGTGTGATGCGCCCCGGCGAGCCGCCCACCGTTGAATCCGCATCGGCCCTGTTCGATACGCTGTTCTTTGATAGCGAGCGTTACGATCTGTCCGCCGTTGGCCGCGTGAAAATGAACATGCGTCTGAATCTGGATGCCGAAGATACCCAGCGCACCCTGCGCCGCGAAGATATCATTGCCTGCATCAAGGCGCTGGTTGAACTGCGCGACGGCAAGGGTCAGGTCGATGATATTGACCACCTTGGCAATCGTCGTGTTCGGTCCGTTGGCGAGCTGATGGAAAACCAGTACCGCGTTGGTCTGCTGCGCATGGAGCGCGCGATCAAGGAACGTATGTCGTCGGTCGAAATCGACACGGTGATGCCGCAGGATCTGATCAACGCCAAACCGGCTGCGGCTGCGGTTCGCGAATTCTTCGGCTCGTCGCAGCTGTCGCAATTCATGGACCAAACCAACCCGCTGTCGGAAGTGACGCACAAACGCCGCCTGTCCGCACTTGGGCCAGGTGGTCTGACCCGTGAACGTGCCGGTTTCGAGGTGCGCGATGTGCATCCAACCCACTATGGCCGCATGTGTCCGATTGAAACGCCCGAGGGTCCGAACATTGGTCTGATCAACTCTTTGGCCACCTTTGCGCGTGTGAACAAATACGGCTTTATCGAAACCCCTTATCGCAAGGTTGTCGATGCGCAGGTAACGGACGAAGTGCAATACATGTCCGCGACCGAAGAAATGCGTCACACCGTGGCGCAGGCCAACGCGCATCTGGATGAAAAGGGTCGTTTTGAAAACGATCTGGTGTCCAGCCGTAAATCCGGCGACTACCTGCTCAGCCCGCGTGAAAACGTGGACCTGATCGACGTTAGCCCGAAACAGCTGGTGTCGGTTGCGGCCTCGCTGATCCCGTTCCTTGAAAACGATGACGCCAACCGCGCCCTGATGGGCTCGAACATGATGCGTCAGGCTGTGCCGCTGCTGCAGGCCGAAGCGCCTTTGGTTGGCACAGGGATCGAAGAAGTCGTTGCACGCGATTCCGGCGCGGCCATTATGGCCCGTCGTGGTGGTGTGATTGACCAAGTCGACGCAAACCGCATCGTTATCCGCGCAACCGAAGATCTGGAAATCGGTGATCCGGGCGTGGATATCTACCGTCTGCGTAAATTCCAGCGCTCGAACCAGAACACCTGCATCAACCAGCGCCCGCTGATCAAAGTGGGTGACAAGGTTGGCAAAGGCGAAGTGATTGCCGATGGCCCGTCCACCGATCTGGGCGAACTGGCACTGGGCAAGAACATCATGGTCGCGTTTATGCCGTGGAATGGCTACAACTACGAGGACTCGATCCTGATCTCTGAACGCATTGTTCGTGACGACGTGTTCACCTCGGTTCACATCGAGGAATTCGAAGTCGCCGCGCGTGATACGAAACTCGGCCCCGAGGAAATTACCCGCGATATCCCGAACGTTGGCGAAGAAGCCCTGCGTAATCTGGACGAAGCCGGTATCGTTTATATTGGCGCCGAAGTTCAGCCGGGCGATATTCTGGTCGGTAAAATCACCCCCAAGGGCGAAAGCCCGATGACCCCCGAAGAAAAGCTTCTGCGGGCGATCTTTGGTGAAAAAGCGTCAGACGTTCGCGATACATCGCTGCGGGTCAAACCCGGCGATTTCGGCACGGTTGTCGAGGTGCGCGTCTTTAACCGCCACGGTGTGGAAAAAGACGAACGCGCCCTGCAGATCGAGCGCGAAGAGGTTGAAAGCCTTGCCCGTGACCGTGACGACGAACTGGCCATTCTGGACCGCAACACCTATGCGCGTCTGAAAGGCATGATTTTGGGCAAAGTGGCTGTAAAAGGCCCCAAAGGCGTGAAACCCAAATCGGAAATCACCGAAGAGCTGTTGGACATGCTGTCCAAAGGTCAATGGTGGCAACTGGCACTGGGCGACGAAAAAGACGCCGCCGAGGTTGAAGCCCTGAACGAGCAATACGAGGCGCAAAAGCGCGTGTTGGATGCCCGTTTCGAAGACAAGGTCGAAAAGGTTCGCCGTGGCGATGATCTGCCTCCGGGTGTGATGAAAATGGTCAAGGTGTTCATCGCGGTCAAGCGCAAGCTGCAGCCGGGTGATAAAATGGCCGGTCGCCACGGGAACAAGGGTGTTATTTCCCGCGTTGTTCCGATGGAGGACATGCCGTTCCTTGAAGACGGGACACCGGTTGATTTCTGTCTGAACCCGCTGGGTGTGCCGTCGCGTATGAACGTGGGTCAGATCCTTGAAACCCACATGGGCTGGGCCGCGCGCGGTCTGGGTCTGAAGATTGATGACGCACTACAGGCCTATCGTCGGTCGGGTGATCTGGCTCCGGTTCGCGAAGCGATGAAAATCGCCTATGGTGATAATGTCTATGAAGAAGGCATCAAAGGCATGGACGATGATCAGTTGATCACAGCCGCTGGCAACGTGACCAACGGTGTGCCGATTGCCACGCCGGTATTTGACGGTGCCAAGGAAGAGGACATCAACGATGCCCTTGAACGTGCCGGCTTTACCAGCAGTGCCCAGTCGATCCTTTATGATGGCCGCACAGGCGAGCAATTCTCGCGTCCTGTAACGGTTGGCATGAAGTATCTGCTGAAACTGCATCACCTTGTGGATGACAAAATCCACGCCCGTTCGACCGGTCCTTACAGCCTTGTCACGCAGCAGCCTCTGGGTGGTAAAGCCCAGTTCGGCGGTCAGCGTTTCGGGGAAATGGAAGTCTGGGCACTGGAAGCATATGGTGCGGCGTATACGCTGCAGGAAATGCTGACAGTCAAGTCGGATGACGTTGCAGGCCGGACCAAAGTTTACGAAAGCATTGTCAAAGGCGAAGATAACTTCGAAGCCGGCGTGCCCGAAAGCTTTAACGTGCTGGTGAAAGAGGTCCGCGGATTGGGCCTGAACATGGAACTCCTGGATGCGGAGGGTGAGGATTAAAGGGCCCACGCCCCGATCCCCCCACCCATCTGCAACCCAATTTGAGGTATCAAAATGAACCAGGAACTGACAAACAACCCGTTTAACCCGCTGACACCCCCCAAGGTGTTTGACGAGATCAAGGTATCGCTGGCATCGCCGGAACGTATCCTTTCGTGGTCTTTCGGGGAAATCAAGAAACCCGAAACCATCAACTATCGTACGTTCAAACCAGAACGCGACGGTTTGTTCTGCGCCCGTATCTTTGGCCCGATCAAAGATTACGAATGTCTGTGCGGCAAATATAAGCGCATGAAATATCGCGGCGTTGTCTGCGAGAAATGCGGTGTTGAAGTAACGCTGCAAAAAGTGCGTCGCGAACGTATGGGCCACATCGAACTGGCTGCACCCGTTGCACACATCTGGTTTCTGAAATCGCTTCCCAGCCGCATCGGCCTGATGCTGGATATGACCCTGCGTGATCTGGAACGTATCCTGTATTTCGAGAACTACGTTGTAATCGAACCCGGCCTGACCGACCTGCAATATGGTCAGTTGATGTCGGAAGAAGAGCACATGGATGCGCAAGATGCCTATGGCATGGACGCTTTCACCGCGGGCATTGGCGCCGAAGCCATCCGCGAAATGCTGAGCCAGATTGATCTGGAAGGCGAAGCCGAAGCCCTGCGTGCCGATCTGGCCGTGGCCACTGGCGAATTGAAGCCTAAAAAGATCATCAAGCGTCTGAAAATCGTCGAGGCCTTCCTTGAATCCGGCAACCGTCCGGAATGGATGATCATGACCGTTGTGCCTGTGATCCCGCCCGAGCTGCGCCCGCTGGTGCCGCTGGATGGTGGCCGTTTCGCGACATCCGATCTGAACGATCTGTATCGCCGCGTGATCAACCGGAACAACCGTCTGAAACGCCTGATCGAACTGCGTGCGCCCGATATCATCGTGCGTAACGAAAAACGTATGTTGCAGGAATCTGTGGATGCGCTGTTTGACAACGGCCGTCGTGGCCGCGTGATTACAGGGGCCAACAAACGCCCGCTGAAATCGCTGTCCGACATGCTGAAAGGCAAACAGGGCCGTTTCCGTCAGAACCTTCTGGGTAAACGGGTCGATTTCTCGGGCCGTTCGGTGATTGTGACCGGACCGGAATTGAAGCTGCACCAATGCGGTCTGCCCAAGAAGATGGCGCTGGAACTGTTCAAGCCGTTCATCTATTCGCGGCTTGAGGCCAAAGGCATGTCCTCGACCGTGAAGCAGGCGAAAAAGCTGGTCGAGAAGGAACGTCCCGAGGTTTGGGATATTCTGGACGAAGTGATCCGCGAACACCCTGTGATGCTGAACCGTGCGCCAACGCTGCACCGTTTGGGCATTCAGGCGTTTGAACCCGTGCTGATCGAAGGCAAGGCCATTCAGCTGCACCCGCTGGTGTGTTCCGCGTTTAACGCCGACTTTGACGGCGACCAGATGGCGGTTCACGTTCCACTGAGCCTTGAGGCCCAGTTGGAAGCGCGCGTGCTGATGATGTCGACCAACAACGTGTTGTCCCCTGCCAACGGCGCACCGATTATCGTGCCGTCGCAGGATATGATCCTTGGTCTTTATTATGTCACGATGGAGCGTCAGGGCATGAAGGGCGAAGGCATGATCTTTGCCAGCGTCGAAGAAGTGCAACACGCACTGGATGCGGGCGAAGTGCATCTGCATGCCAAGATCACTGCGCGGATCAAACAGATTGATGAAGAAGGCAACGAAGTGCTGAAGCGCTTTGAAACCACGCCGGGCCGGATGCGTTTGGGGGCTTTGCTGCCGCTGAATGCCAAATCCCCGTTCGATCTGGTCAACCGTTTGCTGCGCAAGAAAGAAGTGCAGCAGGTGATTGATACGGTTTACCGTTATTGCG
>WGBJ01000494.1 GCA_015494385.1 Marinosulfonomonas sp. | reverse complement strand
TCGGTTGTGCGGGACCGGCTGATGCTGGTGATCGTCAACGGGTTGCAGGGGCTGGGGCTGGTGTTTCTGGTACTATGGCTGTTCTTTGGTTTCCGCTTTTCCTTCTGGGTGGCGATGGGGCTGCCGGTATCCTTCATGGGCGGTGTCGCATTGATGTGGTTTGTCGGCTATTCGCTGAACCTGATGACCACGCTGGGCCTGTTGATTGTGATCGGGCTGTTGATGGATGACGCCATCGTTATTTCCGAAAACATCGCCCGCCTACGCGAAAAGGGGCTGGAGCCGATAGAAGCGGCCGTCAAAGGGGCGCAACAGGTGTTCCTGAACGTGCTAGCATCCTTTGCCACCACCGCGATGATCTTTGGCTCGCTGGCGTTCCTGTCCGGCGATCTGGGGGCTGTGCTGCGCGTGGTGCCGGTGGTGATGCTGTTCGTGTTGATGGTTTCCCTGGTCGAGGCCTTCCTGATCCTGCCGCACCACCTGATCCATACGCTGGAAATGCAGCATAAACCTGGTGGCGTGCGGGCGCGTGTGGAAAAGGCGATGAATTACACTCGCGAAAGTCTGGTGGGCCCGCTGGTCGATCTGACCATCCGCTGGCGCTATATCACGGCGGGGGTTGCCTTTGCGGTGTTGCTGGCCTCGGTCGGGATGCTGACAGGCGGTTATCTGAAATTCACCGCCTTTCCGGAACTGGACGGCGATACCATTGTGGCGCGGGTTTTGCTGCCGCAGGGCACCCCGCTGACCCGCACCGAAGATGTGGTGGACAAGCTGGTCAAGGGGATCGAGCAGACCAATCAGGACCTGACCCCGATGCAACCGGGCGGGGCCGAGTTGATCCGCCATGTTTCGGTGTTCTATGGCGAAAACCGAGATTCCTTTGAAACGGGTGCGCATGTGGCCACCATCAGTGTTGATCTGCTGCCATCTGCCGAACGCATCAGCCGCCCCGATGACATCATGGCCCACTGGCGCGGAATTGTGGGCGAGTTGCCCGATGTGATCAGCCTGAAATACGCCGAGGCCACCATTGGCCCCGCCGGTATCGCCATTGACCTGCGCCTGAAGGGCGACAATCTGGTTGATCTGAAAAATGCCGCGATTGAATTGCAGGACTGGGTCTGGACCTACAAAGGCGTCACATCCGTGCTGGATGACCTGCGCCCGGGCAAACGCGAATTACGCATCCATCTGAACGATCAGGCCGCCCCGATGGGGATCACGGCCGCCCTGATTGCCGACCAGTTGCGCGCCGCCTATTTCGGCACCACGGTCAGTGAAATGCAGGTGAACGGCCAGTCGCTGGAAGTCACCGCAGAGCTGTCCGAAGAAGATCGCCGCAGCTATACGGAATTTGACGATTTTGTCATCACCCGTCCGGACGGCACCTATGTGCCCTTAAGCGTGGTCGCGGATATCGAGGTCGATCAGGGTTACAGCCGGATCAACCACGAAGACGGCGTGCGTGCGGTCACCGTTCAAGGCACCATCGACACCCGCATCGCCAATTCCAGCGCGATTGTCAGTGATACCCTGAAACGGTTTATCCCCGATCTGTTGCAGCGCTATCCCAGCGTGTCACTGGATGTGGAAGGCCAGCGGGCCGAGGCCGAAAAGACCCAGAAATCGATGGTCAAAGGCTTCCTTGTGGGGCTTGTCGGGGTGTTCCTGTTGCTTAGCTTCCTGTTCCGATCCTACGTTGAACCGCTGGTGGTGATGCTGATCATCCCGCTGTCGCTGGCCGGATCGATCTTTGGTCACTTGCTGATGGGGCTGGATTTCTCGATGCCCAGTATGCTGGGGTTTGTGGCGCTGGCGGGGGTTGTGGTGAACAACTCAATCCTGCTGGTGGATTTCGTCAAACACGAACATGGCGAGGCGCTGACAGTCGCCCACGCCGCCTCGCGCGCGGCACGGGCGCGGTTCAGGGCGATTTTCCTGACCTCGATCACCACGATTGTCGGGTTGCTGCCGATCCTGCTGGAAACCAGCCTGCAGGCGCAAATCCTGATCCCGCTGGTGACCAGTCTTGCCTTTGGTCTGCTGTCGGCCGGTCTGATCGTGCTGTTCGTTCTGCCCGCCATCTATTCGATACTGGATGATATGGGCCTGAGCACATTGGCCCGCGAACGCAAAAAGCTGGCCGCACAGGGGAAGGCCTAGGGGGGGCTATTGCGGCGGCAAGTGCACCAAAGGCACTTGCCGTTTGCACCCCTATCGCGGCACGATAACAGGTTGCGGATAAATAGTATTTTGCCGCACATCTGACCCTAGACAATTTGCCATATCCATGTCACGCATTGCACGGGGTAACATCCCCGTACCGATTGTCACCAAGGCACGCAAACTGTTGAGACTAACCAGACTATTCAGCATTGTCCCGATCGTTATCTGGCTGTTTACGCAGCTGGTTATGACGGGCGGCTGGTCGGTCGGGGCTTCGGCCATCGGCTCGGCGGAATATGCGGGCCAGTCGATTGTGATCTGTGCCGGTGACGGGCTGGTTACCATCTATCTGGACGAAAACGGCAACCCGATCGAGGGCGAGGACGGCAAGACGCTGGCAACGCCCTGTGACTGGTGTGTCGGGTTCAGCGCGCCGCCAACCCTGACAGCGGCAACCGAATTGCTGGACTTTACTCCGTGTGAAGCGGACTGTTTGCAATTTGCGTGGATCAGCGAAGATCGCAGCCCGCAGGCTGTTATCACCAATGCGCGTATTCGCGCCCCTCCGGTTTGGGCCCTGTCGTAACCGCACCTGACGGTGTGGCACGGCACCGAAATCTTTAAAAGATTTCGACCTGTTTTCTTTTAAAGAAAACAGACCCTTACACATATATACCAAATTGGAGACTACCAAATGAAACGCAGAACCTTTGTGGCTCTGGCGGCTGCCGCCACAAGCCTGACCATGTCTGTAACCGCTGCTTTTGCCAACACAGTTGTTGACACGATGGACCGCACTGTCGAAGTGCCCGACACCGTAAACCGCGTGCTTCTGGGCTTTTACTTCGAGGATTTCTACGCCATCGGCGGCCCTGACGCCTATAGCAGGGTTGTCGCCATTTCCCGTCCCGCATGGGAAGGCTGGCGCAATTCGCAGTGGAAAGCCTATAACGCGGTCAATCCGGCACTGGATTCACTTGTTGACGTGGGCGAAGTCGACGCCGGCACATTCGCGCTGGAAAAAGCTGTCGCCGCCAAACCCGACGTGGCCATCATTGCCGCATGGCAGTATCGCGCAATGGGCGATGTTGTCGGCAAACTGGAAGCCGCTGGCATTCCGGTTGTCGTGGCTGATTATAACGCCCAGACCGTTGAGAAACACGTTGCCAGCACCCTGCTGATCGGCAAGGTGATCGGCGCCGAGGAACGGGCGCAGGAACTGGTGGACAACTATGTTGCCGCCGTGTCCGATGTCGAAGCCCGCGTTGCCAAAGCGCTGGAAGCGCGCGGCGGGGAAAAGCCCAAGGTCTATATCGAACTGGGCCACAAGGGCGCCGGTGAATACGGCAATTCCTATGCCAACAAAATGTGGGGCGGCGTGATTGCGCTGGCCGGTGGTGACAACATCGCCGTTGGCGCGCTGGAAAACCGCGGGCCGCTGAACCCGGAATATGTGATTGCCTCGAACCCTGATGTGATCTTTATCGCCGGTTCCTACTGGATGAAGCGCGACAACGCCGTTGTCATGGGCTTTGGTGTTGATCCTGCCCAGACCCGCGAACGTCTGATGCCGTTCACCGAACGTGCTGGCTGGCCCGGTATGAAAGCTGTGAAAAACGGCCAGATCTATGCGGTTTACCACGGTGGTGCACGCACGCTGTATGACTACACCTTCCTGCAGTATATGGCCAAGGCAATGTACCCCGAAGCCTTTGCCGATGTAGATCCTGTGGCCAACCACAAGGCCTATTATGCCAAGTATCTGCCGATTGCTGCCGAAGGCACCTTCATGCTGAAGCTGGCCGACTAAGCCGGCATCGGGGGGCGCATACCCGCGCCCCCCAAACCCATTCCCAACAGGAGAAATCCCGTGGCAACTGATGCAACTCTTGCCGGTTCGGCCAGTGGTCGGCAGATGGCGCGCCGCCTGTTCTGGCTGGTGTCCATTTCCGGCCTTCTGGCTGTGGCCTTTATTGGCGACATCCTGACCGGCCCGGCCTTTCTGAACGTGTTCGACGTGCTTGCCGCGCTGGTATCGCCAGGAACCGCCGAAGACCCGACCACTGTTATCATCGTCCATTCCATCCGCCTGCCCATGAGCCTGATGGCTCTGATCGTCGGCGCCTCGCTTGGCGTGGCCGGGGCCGAGATGCAGACCCTTCTGGGCAACCCTCTTGCCAGTCCATACACGCTGGGCTTTTCCGCCGCTGCCGGATTTGGCGCGGCAATCACCATTCTGTTCGGCTTTGCCCTGCCTGTGATCCCGTCGATGACCATTCCGGTAATGGCCTTCCTCAGTGCCGGTGTGGCCTGTCTGATGGTTTACGGTCTGGCCCATATCCGCGGCATCACCGCCGAAGTCATGGTGCTGGCCGGTATCGCCACGCTGTTCTTGTTCCAGTCGATGCAATCGCTGGTGCAATATCTGGCCGCGCCCGAGGTGCTGCAGGAAATCGTGTTTTGGCTGTTTGGCTCGATGCTCAAGGCATCGTGGTTTTCGGTCATGGTGTCGGGTGCAATCCTGCTGATCGGGGTGGCGCTGCTGTTGCCCGATTTCTGGAAACTGACCGCCCTGCGGCTGGGGGACGAACGCGCTGCCAGTCTGGGCGTGAATGTCGGTGCGCTGCGGCGGCGGGTGTTCTTTGTGGTTGCCTTGCTGACGGCGGGGGCGGTGGCCTTTGTCGGCACCATCGGCTTTGTCGGGCTGGTCGCGCCGCATCTTGCACGGATGATGGTGGGAGAGGACCAGCGCCTGCTGATACCCGCCTCAGCGATCTGTGGCGGGTTGATCATGACGGGGGCCTCGATTGCCTCGAAACTGCTGTCGCCCGGGGCGGTGGTGCCGATCGGCATCGTCACGGCCCTTGTTGGCGTGCCCTTTTTGTTCGGGCTGATTTTAACCGGTAAGCAAAGGCATTGGTGATGTTTGAAATAAAAGAAATCAGCGTTGCCTATGACGGGCGCACCATTCTGGACCGGATCGGCATGGGGCTGGAGCAGGGCACATTCACGGCCCTTGTCGGCCCCAATGGCACCGGCAAATCCACCCTGCTGAAATCCATCGCCGGACTGATCCCCGCCAAGGGGCAGGCGGCATTGGCAGGGCGGGTGTTGAACCAGAACGAAAAGCTGAAAACCGTCGCCTATATGCCGCAGGACACCGGCGCGCAAAGTTCGCTGACGGTGCTCGAGGTGGTGTTGTTGGGCCGTTTGCAATCGCTGGGGATGCGCATTGGTGATGACATCCGCGCACAGGCTATCGCGGCACTGGGGCGGTTCCATCTGGAAGCCCTGCAGGACCGGCCCATCGGTGCCATCAGCGGTGGGCAGCGGCAATTGGTGTTTCTTGCACAATCCCTGTTTCGCGCGCCCAAGGTGCTGTTGCTGGACGAACCCACAGCGGCGCTGGATCTGCGCCACCAGTTGATCGTGCTGGATCGTATCCGCGCCACCTGTGCCGACAATGGCATGATCGCGATGGCAGCCATGCACGACCTGTCACTGGCCGCACGGTTTGCCGACCGGATCGTGTTTCTGAATGGCGGGGTGATCTGTGCCGACGGTGCGCCCGACAAGGTGCTGAACCCTGAAATCCTGCAACAGGTTTACGGGGTCGAGGCCGAGGTGCAACAGGGCCAAAGCGGCGTTTTGCATGTATCGCCGGTCAGGGCATTACAGGGGATTTGGGCCTGATTGCACAGATAACGAAAACCGGTTTTCGGCGGGTTCACTTGCGATACTTTTTTACGCAATGCGGTTGCCAAGTGGTTGCGGCTCGCAAACGCACCGTAGGCAAAAACAGTCGAGCTGTTGAAAAAATGGTGAGCCGGCCGGGATCCGAACCCGGGACCTACTGATTAAAAGTCAGTTGCTCTACCAACTGAGCTACCGGCCCACACAAGGCGCTTAATTAGGTAGGTGGCGCGGTGGGGTCAACCCCTGATTTCGGGTTTTCTTGCCCTAATGTGTAAAAAGTCGTTTTGCGCACTCGGTCAGATTATTTCCAAGGTCCAATACCCCACTTATCATCACGACATGCAGGTATTTGACCCGCCTGCGCGGGTATACGGGTATGGTAAATGATCGAATTACGCACAACTGCGTTCGGCATCAACCTGATCAAGCGCTTTGACATTATCAGCGGACGGACCATTTTCATCAAAACTGGTCGCCAGCCAGGCATCGACGATGGTTTTGGCCAGTTCCGTGCCGACCACACGGGCGCCCATGGTGATCACCTGCGCGTTGTTCGAGGTCGAGGCCTTGGCCGCGGAATAGGCATCATGCACATGCGCCGCGCGGATGCCCGGAACTTTGTTTGCGGCGATGGACACGCCGATGCCGGTGCCGCAGATCACGATGGCGCGGTCATAGGTGCCGTCAACCACGCCTTGGCAGACACGGGCAGACATATTGGCGTAAAACTCTTCTGCGCCATCCACCGGGTGGGACAATTCTTCAACCGTGAACCCTTCGCGATCTTTCAGATAGTCATATAGGGCAAGTGCAAGCGGCTCGCCTGCGCTGTCTCCTGCAATGGCAAGTTTCATTGTGTCTCTCCTTGTTTCGGGGGTTGGATGGCACTGGCGCAGCGGGACAGGATGTCCAGATATCCGGTCACATCCCAGGCCGCGCGGCCGATAAACAGCCCGTCGATATGCGGGCGCTGGATCAATTCTTCGCAGTTGCCCGCGTTCACGCTGCCGCCGTACAGGCACAGGGTGCGCTGGCCCAGAATGTCGCTGGCCTGTTCAATGATTTTGGCGTGGCG
>WGBJ01000493.1 GCA_015494385.1 Marinosulfonomonas sp. | reverse complement strand
CCCTTGGCCTGCGTGATCAGGCGCGGGTTTTCCTTGACACCCTTGTTGTCAGTGAACGGCATCCAGTATTCCGCGAGCGAATTTGTTTTCACGTCAAAAGCCATGATCGGGTCCTTATCGTCGAATTGTAATGGGGTGTGGCACGTGATTGCGCCGGATTTCGGATTTGACATTAGGAGGCGGCTGTGAATTCCATAGGGCCAGTTGAAATCCGAATATAAGGCCAGATGAACCCGCCATGCCGCTCGTTGAAGACACCTTTTTCCTGGACCCGAATTTTCAGGGCACCCTGCAAAGCCAGATCCAGCAGATCGTGGCCTCGGCTATTTTGGCGGGGCGTTTGCAGGCGGGGGAAAAACTGCCATCATCGCGTAAACTGGCGGAACATTTGGGAATTTCACGCATCACGGTGACGCTGGCCTATCATGAACTGGTGGCGGATGATTACATCAAATCGGCCAGCCGGTCGGGCTATTACGTTTCCGAAACCGCGCCGATGGTGCCCTTGCCCGCGATCAAAGGCGAGATGCGCAAGGATACGGTGGATTGGTCCCAAGCGGTGCAACGCGATTTTACCGGCGGGAAAACGGTCAAGAAAAACTACAACTGGCGCAGCTATCCCTACCCGTTCATGTATGGCCAGCCGGACCCCGACCTGTTCAATCAGGCCAGTTGGCGGTTGTGCGCAATGCAGGCGCTGGGGAAAAAGGAATTCGACAGTCTGACCTCGGATTACGCCGAACAGGACGACCCCGAGCTGATCAATTTCATCGCTCGCCACACCCTGCCACGGCGCGGAATTCTGGCGCGGCCGGAACAGATATTGGTGACGGTCGGGGCGCAGAATGCGCTGTGGATGGCGGCGCAGATTTTGCTGAATGAAGGGCGCTCGGCGGCCTATGAAAACCCCGGCTATCACGGCATCCGCGAGATTTTGCGCCATACAGGGTGCACCCAGCATCCCGTGGAAATCGATGATCAGGGGTTGCCGCCGGATATGCTGCCACCGGACATTAACGCGCTGTTCATCACGCCCAGCCACCAATGCCCGACAACCACAACCATGCCAATGGATCGGCGGCGCGAACTGCTGCGGCTGGCGAACGAGCGCAATTTTCTGATTGTCGAGGATGACTATGAATTCGAGATGAGCTTCCTGAAGGCTCCGTCGCCCGCGCTAAAGTCGCTGGATGAGGACGGGCGGGTGATCTACGTCGGCAGTTTTTCCAAGTCGCTATTCCCCGGTTTGCGTCTGGGGTATCTGGTGGGGTCCGAACCGTTCATCGAACAGGCACGCGCGCTGCGATTGGCATCCTTGCGCCATCCGCCGGGGTATATGCAGCGCACTACGGCGTATTTTCTGGGGCTGGGGCATTACGACGCGATGATCAAACGGATGCGTGGCGTTTACCAGAAACGGCGTCAGGTGACAGCGCAGGCACTGGAGAAAACCGAGATGAAAGTGGCCGGCCGTGCGTCATTTGGCGGGTCGGGATTCTGGGTCGAGGCGCCTAAACGAGTCGATACCGAAGTGTTGCGACACAGACTGGCCGATAACGGGGTTTTGATCGAGGCCGGAAACCCGTTTTTTGCCGGAGAAGACTCGCCACGCAATTTTTTCCGATTGGCCTATTCGTCGATCTCGTCCGAACGGATTCCCGAAGGGATTCGGCGAATTTCCCAAGCAATTAAGGAGTATTAGGCGATATTTACGTTGGACGATATGACGTAAAAACCCGTCCGGGCGGGATTCAATCCGGTCCAAATCGACCAAATCTGAAACTGGATATACGGCGCGTTTAAACTGGACATATACGCATGTTCTATTGCTGTTAAACTATTTCTGTTTTGCGTGGCGTTTTTCGTTCTTGCCGCTGCGCTGTCACAAAAACGAGACGTAAAGTCCCTAAATAGCAAAGAGCGCGTTAGACTGTTAACCGAGGGCGTATCGCAATGATCCGCCCGTAATTCTCCGGGAGGGAGAAACTACATGACGAAAACCAACTCAACCTTCAATCGCCGTTCATTTCTGAAATCGGGCACGGCTGTCGGTGCGGCTGCACTGACAACGCCTGCACTGGTTTCCAAGGCGCTTGCCTCGTCCGGTGAAATGACGCTGATGGACTGGTCGGATTACTGGCCCGAAGAAATGCTGGCTCAATTCACAAATGAAACCGGCATCAAGGTGAACTATATCGGTATCGGTTCGAACGAAGAACTGATCAACAAGATGAAAGCCTCGAACGGCGCGGGTGCCGATCTGATCGGCCCGACCAACAACCGTTCGCTTCAGTGGGGCCCGCTGGACCTGCTGCAGCCGTTTGACATGAGCCGCATCAACATTGACGCTGCAAACCCTGCAATGGCCAAAATCGGCCCTGACGCATGGGATTTCGGCGGTAAAGGCAACACATGGATCCCGCACATCTGGGGTACAGAAGGCATGGCATGGCGCGTTGACAAATGGGCACCTGCCCGTGCAGACGGCGTGCCTTCCTATGGCGAAATCTGGGCCGACGAAAATGCCGGCAAAACCATGATCCGTGCGCACTCGGGTATGCTGTGTGCCGGCCTGTTCATGGAAGCGTCCGGTCAGATGGATCCGGGTTCGGTTTGGGCTGCTTACGAGTCCGAAGAGAACATGCGCAAAACCTGGAGCCAGATCACTGACTGGTGTATCGCTCGCAAGAAGAACCTGAAGCTGATCTGGAACGATGCCGACAGCCAGAAGAACGGCTTGATGAATGACGGTGTCGTTGTTGGTCAGACCTGGGATGGCCCACCACTGTCCCTGAAGACAGCCGGTGAACCTGTAACCTATCAGGCACCTGCCGAAGGTGCGATGGCTTGGGTTGATGGTCTGGCAATGCCGAAGGGCGCCAAGAACATTGACGAGGTTTATGAACTGATCAAGTTTGCCTACAACCCTGAAAATGCCGGTAAGGCAATCGACAAGCACGGCTACAACTCGCCGATTCTGGGTGCTGACAAGTTTGCTTCGGAAACCTATGCGAAGAACTTTGCCGAAGCCTATCCTGGCGATGCGCTGGCAAACCTGAACGCATGGCCCGCCGAGGCACCTTGGTATGCCGACATCCGCACCGAGTATGTGAACAAGTTCCAAAGCTCGTAAGCGACAAAACAACACTGTCCGGCCGCATTGATGTGTGGCCGGACATCTTTTTTCGGGCTTTGCGCCCAACCTGAAGGGTCCGAAGTGGCCCGACTAATGAATTCAAAACGGGGATAATCACATGAGTTCTGGTGTAGCTGTTGATCTGGAGAATGTCTGGATCAAATTCGGAGATTTTGTCGCGGTTCGCGAGGCAAATGTTCACATCAACGGCGGTGATTTCTTCTCGTTCCTCGGCCCATCGGGCTGTGGGAAAACCACCATCCTGCGCGCGGTTTCCGGCTTTCTGGAGCCGTCCGACGGCCGCGTCCTGATTGGCGGAAACGATATGGCGGGCATCGGCCCGAACAAGCGCCCGACCGCGCTGATCTTTCAAAACCTGGCACTGTTCCCCCTGATGAAGGTCTGGGAAAACATCACCTTTTCCATGGAGGTCAAAGGCGCCTCGCATGCAGAGCGCCGCAAGCGGGCGGATGAATTGCTGGACATGATCGCGCTGGAAGGGCAAGGCGACAAACTGCCAAGCGAGCTGTCGGGCGGGCAGAAACAGCGTGTGGCCATTGCCCGCGCATTATGCGCCAACCCCGATGTTTTGCTACTGGACGAACCCCTGTCGGCGCTCGACCTGAAACTGCGCCAGCACATGCGCACCGAGTTGCGCGAGATCCAGCAGCGCGTTGGTATTACCTTTATCTACATCACCCACGACCAGGGCGAGGCCCTGACCATGTCGGACAATGTGGCGGTGATGAAGGCCGGTGTGATCGACCAGATCGACACGGGGCACAATGTTTATGACAACCCGTCAACACCGTTCGTTGCCTCCTTTGTGGGCGAAAACAACGTGTTCCGCGGCAAGATCAAATCCATCAGTGGTGAACAGGCTGTCATCAGCACCAACCGCTCTGGCGATCTGCTGGCACGCGTGACGCCAACCCAAGTGGGTAAACTGGGTGTCGGCGATGACGCGATGATGTTTATCCGCCCCGAGGCACTGGCGCTGGGGGTAGACACCGGCAACGACAAGACGACGATTTCCGCCAACGTTGTGAACGAGGAATTCGAAGGAAATTCCTTTAGCGTGTTCCTGGAAGGCGATGGCGGCAAACTGATCAAAATGGCGGTTCCCAATGTCGGGCAGGACCACATTTCGGACAAGGGCGAAAACCTGTCGCTGCATTATGATGTAAACAATGCGGTGGTTATGCCTGCTGGCGAACTGGCGTCGGAATAGGGGCGCATCATGAAAAACAAAATGATATTTTCCGAGTTCTTCAGGAACAACGGCGCCGTGATGGGCAGCCTTTTAATCGGGCTGGTCGGATTCTGGCTGATCTTTCTGGTGATCCTGCCGCAGCTTTCGATGCTGGATTATTCCTTCCGGTTCAACCTGCCCCCTTCAGAGGAATACGGGCCAAAGGATGTCTATACACTTAGCAATTACGAGCATCTGATATATGGCTCGGATAAAACCCACAGCACATATAACACCGTCGATTTGATGGTGTTCGTGCGCACGATTATCGCGGCTATGGCCGTAACGATATTCAAT
>WGBJ01000492.1 GCA_015494385.1 Marinosulfonomonas sp. | reverse complement strand
GTATAGACGCCGTCCACATCGGTGTAGATATCACAACGTTCGGCATCGAAAGCAGCGGCAAAGGCCACCGCGGTGGTGTCCGAGCCACCACGGCCCAGCGTGGTGATGCGCCCTTCGGGGCTGACGCCCTGAAAGCCGGCAACCACAGCCACCTTCATGCCCTCGGCGAATTTGGTGTTGATATTGTCGGTCGGGATTTCCTCGATCCTTGCGGCCGAATGCACCGAATTGGTTTTCAGCGGCACCTGCCAGCCCTGCCAACTACGGGCCGGCACGTCCATTTCCTGCAGGATCAGCGCCATCAGACCGGCGGTGACATTTTCGCCCGAGGACACCACGGCATCATATTCCCGCGCGTCAAACAGCGGCGAGGTTTCTTCGACCCAGCCCACCAGTTCATTGGTTTTGCCCGACATGGCCGAGACGATGACGATCACGTCATAGCCCTTGGCCACCTCGACGCCGACCCGTTTGGCGGCGCGGCGTATGCGGTCAAGTGTGGCCACCGAAGTGCCACCGAATTTCATCACAAGTGTCGGCATATCCGCCCTTTGCAACTTTGCTTTTGTTCAGAGGGTGTTTACGGGGCGATTGGCGTCAGGGCAAGAGGGGCTGAATGCGGCAATGCGCCTAGGGTCAGGACCCATTAATCCTGCATCATCAGCGCGAGATCAGTTTTTGCCTCTAACCTGTGCAAAATATAGAGATGTGGCGGGGTCACATAGGTGTATTTTGTGCAGGTTAGTGGTGAAAAATGGCCGCGCCCTTCGGGTTCATCCTGAATACCCTTCCTGCGGCTTCATTCAAACGTCACATAGAACCACTATGTTTCCGTTTGAATTCATGGCATTAAGGGTATTCAGGATGAACTGATGGTGCAGGATTAATGGGTCCTGACCCTAATTGGTTTTGCGGCTGGGGGTGAAGGGCAGGGGGGCCACGGGCACGCCGTCTTCCAGCAGCTTTTTGGCTTCTTCCGGTTCGGCCTCGCCATAGATCGGGCGTTCGGGCGCGTCGCCCTCGTGGATGGCGCGGGCCTGGGTTGCAAATTCCATGCCGACATATTCCGAATTGGCCTCGACCTGAATTTTCAGCTCGGCAATGGCGCGTTCCGCATCGTTTTGCGGGGTGGTCAGCGGGGCGTCCGGTTGCTGAAGCTCCGGTTGCGGGGGCTGTGCGGCCTTGCGGGCGGTGCGCACGCGCGGGGCCATGATGGCCTTTTCCACCGATGTGCTGGCGCAGGTCGGGCAGGCGACCATTTTGGCGGCATACAGTTTGTCAAAGGCCGGTCCCGACTGGAACCAGCTTTCAAACCTGTGGTCATTTTCGCATTTTAGCGAATAGCGGATCATTGCCTTGGCCTTTGTATTGTGCAGATCAAAGGTAACCATTCGCGGCCCGAAATCAACGCCCTAATGCTTAAGCCGTTTCGGGTCGAAATTGCGGATCAATGGCCCCAACTCCGGCTCGCTGATCATCATGGCCGCTTTTTTCAGGCTGAACCATTTGCGCTTGCGCTGGCCTGCCTCGGGGTATTCTTTCAGAACCCGCTTAACCTTGAACGGGAACACCGCGACGATGATCGGCAGATTGTCCCCTTTGGGCAGGGCCTTGGTGTAGGAATAGATGCCAAGGCAGATGTCCGATGGCTTGCCTTCGACGCCAGCTTCCTCGAACGCTTCGGTCGCGGCGGCACCGGCGGGGGTTTCGCCATCCATCGGCCAGCCCTTGGGGATGATCCAGCGCCCTGTGCCGCGGCTGGTCACCAGCAGCACCTGCACCTTGCCATCATGGATGCGATAGCACAGCGCACCGAACTGGGTGCGCACGTCATGCTTATGCGACACATCCAGCCGCTGTGGCTTGTGTTTTACCTTGACTAAAGTCACGTCTTTTTGCCGCCGTTTAATACCTGTTACCCGCGTTATTAGCGTGTTTTTCTTTGCTAAAGATTAAAATAGGCAAGTTTTAGACAATTTGGAAGCACTAGCAGGTGTTTTCACCATATTTGTGGTAAATTGCGCATAATTAACGATTTGATGCGCGGTTTCCCCCTATGGTTGTGGCGTTTCCCCCATCAATACCTTGGAAAACCAGGCGCTGTCGATGTTGCCACCGCTCAGGATCACGCCAACCTTCTTGCCCTGCATCCGGTCCTTTTCCTGTATCAGACCGGCCAGCGGGGCCGCACCCGCGCCTTCGGCCAGATTGTGGATGCCAGTGAAATAGGTGCGGATGGCGGCGGCCACTTCGTCATCGGAAACGGTGATGATCCGGTCGGCACCTTTGGCATAAATGTCATAAGCACTTTGCACCGGCACACGCACGGCCATGCCATCGGCAAAGGTGACGGCGGAGCTGGTTTCGACCATCTGTCCGGCCTCGACCGACAGTTTCGCGGTCTGGGCGTTTTCCGACACCACGCCGACGATTTTCGTATCCAGCCCCAGCGCATCGCGGGCGGTGATGGTGCCGCAAATGCCCGAGCCACAACCGATCGGCACATAGACCGTATCCAGATCGGGGTGGGCAGTGAACAGCTCGACCCCGTAGGTCGCCACCCCGCGCATCAGTTCGGGATGGAACGGCGGCACCATGAACAGCCCTTCGGCCTTGGCCACGCGCATCGCTTCGGCTTTGGCTTCGTCAAAGTCATCACCAAATTCCACCAGCTCCGCGCCATAGGCCCGCATGGCGGCGTTCTTTTCCACCGAATTGCCGCGCGGGACATAGATTTTGGCGACCAGACCGGCGGCCGTTGCGGCGCGGGCCTGTGATTGGCCGTGGTTGCCACGGGTGGCAGTGATGATGCCGCGGGCATCGGGGTGGGTGCGTTGCAGCCAGTCGATGAAGGTAATGCCGCCACGCACCTTGAAGGCACCGGTGGGGGCGTGGTTTTCGTGTTTGACGATGACATGGGCGCCGGTGGGGGAGGTCAGTTGCGGCCAGTGGATTTGCGCGGTGGGTTGCATCTGGCGGTAAACCACATCTTGCGCGGCTTTCAGATCGTCAATCGTGAACATCAGGGCACCTGTCTGTTTAAATACGGGGATATGATTAGCGGCAGGGGCAGAAAGGGTCACGCGGAATATTGTAGGGCTACATTGGGGAGTGTTACATCATCCCCAACAATCGTTCCGCCGTCCTGACAACCGCTTGCCGCCCCGCATCGGCCACCTTGGCGGCGGTGGGGCGCAGATCTGTCAGGGCGGGGTCCAGCAGTGCCTCGGCCAGGGTTTCCCCGTCCGTCACCTGCCGCGCGGCATTTGCGGCATGGAAGGCGGCGTAGTCATCCGCGAAGTTCTGCACATTGGGACCATAGGTGATGGCGCAATCCAGTCGGGCCGGCTCATACGGGTTATGCCCGCCAACGGGGGCGATAGAGCCACCAATGAAACAGCGATCCGCCAGCCGGAACCACAGGCCCAACTCTCCGATCCGGTCAATGATGGCGATCTGCGCGCCTTTCAGGCTGCCCGCCTTGTCCAGAATGGCGGCATCAAAGCCCAGATCGAGCGCGTGATTCAATATTCGGCCAGCACGGGACGGGTCACGCGGGGCGAGGATCAGGCAGGTATCGGGTGCGGTTTCCAGAACCAGCCGGTGCGCCTTGAACACGGCGATTTCATCCTCGGGATGGGTCGAGGCCGCGAGCCAGACGGGCCGCCCCGCCAGGGCTTGTTCCATTTCGGCGCGCTTTTCCGGCTGATCGGCCAGCGGATCGGCACCTGCTTTCAAAGTGCCGGTGACGGAAATCTTGTCAGCGGGCACGCCAAGGCTGGCAAACCCCTCAGCGCTCTCAATATCCTGCACTTCGATAAACCGGAACTTGGCGTAAAGGGCGGCGAACATCGCCTTGGCGCGGTGTTTTTTGGCCGCGGACTCGTGGCTCATCCTGCCGTTGATCAGGGCCAGCGGGATATTGCGCCGCTCGATTTCCGTCAGGAACACCGGCCAGATGTCGCGTTCGGCCCAGACGGACAGTTGCGGTTGCCAGTGGTCCAGAAACCGGCGGATATAGGCGCGGGTGTCCAGTGGCAAAAACTGATGGATGGTGTGCGGCGGCAGGTTGTGTTCAATCGCCTGCGCCGAGGTTTTGGCCGAGGATGTCAGCAGGAAATTCAGCGCCGGATCATGGGCCTGCATTTCACGGATCAAGGCGGGCAGGGCCAACAATTCACCCACTCCCACCGCATGCATCCAGACCAGCGGGCCATCGGGGCGGGGCACATCGGTCAGCCCCAGCTTTTCGCGATACCGCTGCCCGTCTTCCTTGCCACGCAACACGCGCTTTTCCAGATGGCGGCGGGCGAACAGGCGGATCAGGGGGCTGGCCGTCAGATACAGGCCCAACAGGGCGGATTTGGGCGGGTTAGCCAAGGTCGCAAAACTCTTTTTGCAGCGGGCGGGACCAGAAGGTTTCGTCCTTCAGCACCTCGACAAACCGCTGTGCAGAAACCCCCGCGCCAAAGCCCGTGTCCGAGGGCAGGCGTTTGCCCCATTTGTCCGCTAAAAAAGCGTCAATCGTGGCCGCATCATCGGCCTGACACGAGGTGATCGACTCCGCCCCCGACCGGTTGTTCTGCCGCGTGCCGATGTCCAGACTGGGCAGACCCAGAAACGGCGCTTCGCGCACCCCGACAGAGCTGTTGCCGATATGGGCGGCGGCGTTTTTCAGCAGTTCGGAAAAATAGGCGAACCGCATCGAGGGGATCACGCGGAACCGGTCCTTTGGCAGGGTTTCGATCACGTCCAGAATGTCGGATGCGCCCGGATCATTGTTGGGCAGGATCACCACGAAATTATGGTTGGACGCAACCAGCCGGTCAAACAACGCCCGCGCCTGCGCGCCGATGGTTGCCTGTTCGCTGGTGACGGGGTGAAAGGTGACGATGCCGTAATCCTCAAACGGGATGTCGTAATATTTGCGCACCTCGTCGATGGTCACGCCGGAATCAGCCGCATGTGAATCCAGTTCGGGTGAGCCGATGACATGGATGGTTTCCGCCACCTCGCCCATCGCCATGATACGTTTCTTGGCCACGTCCGAGCTGACAAAATGGCTGGCGGCCAGTTTGGTGTTGCAGTGGCGGAACACCTCGTCAATCGTGCCCGACACCTCGCCGCCCTCGATATGGGCGCAGCGCACATAGTTGGTGGCGCAGACCAGCGCGCAGGCCAAGGCCTCGACCCGATCGCCATGCACCACCACCAGATCGGGGTTCTGTTCGGCGATAAAATCGGAAAACCCGATCACGGTTTTGGCCAGCACCATGTCCTGCGGGTCATCCTGCCGCTGGTTCAGATATTCCGAAACCTCGACCCCCTGCATGCGGTGGACTTCGTTTTTGGTCAGCCCGTAGCGTTCCATCATATGCATGCCGGTGACGAAAAAGCCGACGTCAAAACCGGCGTCACGGGCAGCAAGGGCCAATGGCTCCAGCTTACCG
The DNA here is from genome assembly GCA_015494385.1 of Marinosulfonomonas sp. Lineage (GTDB taxonomy): Bacteria > Pseudomonadota > Alphaproteobacteria > Rhodobacterales > Rhodobacteraceae > Profundibacter. The sequence continues at coordinate 6,524 of WGBJ01000492.1, read as the reverse complement.
AAATCGGCGCGGGTTCCGGTGACGAAGAGGATTCTTTTGCTCATGTTGATCCGTTGATATTGTTTGGTTGATCCTAGCGCCATCGGCAAGGGCGGGGCAAGTCAACCCGACAGGTCATCCCATTTCAGTTGTTCGTTACGCGTCACCGCGCGGGTCAGGCGTTTGCCGACCACTTTGTCAAATTCATATCCCGCAATTTCGCCCGACCCGGGGCGCCGCGCCCAGATGTCAATTTCGGTGATCACATGGCCTGCCGGTAAATCACGGTCGGCCACCACCGAGGCGCGGGCGAAACGGTAAACATCCTCTTCCGGCCCGGTGCGCTGTTTGTCGTTGTGCAAGGCTGTGTGGATTTCGCGCGACCGGTCCACCAGCAGGCGCAGTTCTGCCGGATCCATCGAACAGATGATATCCGGCCCCGCGCGATACCGGCTGTCGGTATAGTGACGCTCCAGAATACACGCGCCCAAAGCAACCGAAGCCAGCGCCATTTCCGGCCCGATCGAATGGTCCGAAAAGCCGACAACAGCGTTCGGGAAGGCCTTTTGCAGCTCCGTCACCCCCTTCAGCGACACGATTTCCGGCGGTGAGGGGTACAGATTGGTGCATTCCAGCAGTGCATATTCCACGCCCGCGTCCTCCAATATCTGAACCGAGGCCCGCACGCTTTCAATCGTCTGCATCCCCGTCGACATGATCACCGGTTTGCCAAAAGCGGCAATGTGGCGGATCAGGGGCAGGTTGTCCGCCTCGCCCGAGCCGATCTTGAAGGCGGGCACGTCGATGTCGTTCAGGAAATCGGCTGCAGCGCGGGAAAACGGGGTGGAGATATAGATCATGCCAAGGGATTCGACATAATCCTTCAGCGCTATTTCATCGTCCTTTGACAGCGCGCATCGCTCCATCACCTCCCAGATCGACACATCGGCATTGGGGGGGAAGATGGCCTTGGCCTCATCCGTCATTTCATCAGAGACGAAATGGGTCTGGTGTTTGACCATCTCGCACCCCGAAGCCGCCGCCAACCGCGCCATTTCCCTGGCAACCTCCAGACTTCCGCCATGATTGATGCCGATTTCGGCAATCACCAACGGCGGGTGGTCGGGGGATATGGTGCGGTTTGCGATTTTCATTGGCGTGCCTCGTTTGTTTTCCTGTTTATGCCAATGGAAACGGGCAAAGGTCTATAGGATAATTTCCAAGAGAGATTGGAGGCGAGTACCGGAATCGAACCGGTGTACACGGATTTGCAATCCGCTGCGTCACCACTCCGCCAACTCGCCTTTGTGGTGTAAAACCAAGGTGTTACCCTGGTTTTGACGTTGGTCGGTGCGGGGGCGTCAGATAGTTGATTCAGCCCCTTTGCCAATCCGCTGGCTTTATTGCCGTTTCCAGTGGGCTTGTCCAGCCCTGATCCGCCGCCAATTGAAACAGGCAGGCATTTGGCAATTTACATCGCCGTCCCCATCCACATATCCGGCAGCCATGTGGCGATTTGCGGGAATATGAACAGCAGGACGATCGCCAGAACCATACACAGCATATAGGGCAGTGCGCCCTTCAGGATCGTTGACAATGGCACGTCGGGCACAATCCCGTTGATCACATACAGGTTCAGGCCGACCGGCGGTGTGATCAGGCCGATTTCCATGTTGATGGTGAAAACCACTGCAAACCAGTAGGGATCAAACCCCGCCTGCGTGACGATTGGCAGCAGGATTGGCGCGGTCATCAGGATCACCGCCACCGGTGGCAAAAAGAAACCGGCGACCAGAAGGAACAGGTTGATGGTCAGCATCAGTGTCCATGGGCTGAGGTCGGCGGCGGCGATGGATTGGGCCACTGTCTGGGTGATGTAGAACTGCGACAGCATTTGCGAGAATACGGCTGAACATGCGATGATCATCAGGATCATCACGCTTTCTTTCATCGAGGTGGACAGGATTTTCCACAGGTGACGCGGTTGCCAAAGGCGATAGATCACCACGGCCAGTATCACACAAAAGGCGGCCCCCACACCGGCGGCCTCGGACGGGGTGGCGACGCCGCCGTAAAGCACCCATAGAACGCCAACGATAATGGCCAGAAACGGCAAAACGCGCGGCAGGATGATAAATCGGTCGCGCCAACTGACGCTGCGCCCTTTGGCAAAACTGTATCCGGCTCTGTGCGCGGCAAAAAGCGACCAGGCCATGAACAGAAGGGTCAGCATCAGACCCGGCAACAATCCGGCCAGAAACAGACGCCCGATAGAGGTCTGGGTGGCGATGCCATAGACGATCATGGTGATAGAGGGCGGGATCAGGATGCCCAGCGTGCCCCCCGCCGCAATCGAGCCTGTGGCCACCCCGTCGGGATAGCCGCGTTCGCGCATTTCGGGGATGCCCATTTTGCCAATGGCGGCGCAGGTAGCAGGGGAAGACCCCGACAGGGCGGCAAAGATCGAACAGGCCCCGATATTGGAAATGATCAACCCGCCCGGGACACGGTTCAGCCAGCGGTCCAGCGCTTCGTACAGGTCTTTGCCCGCCGGGGATGCAGCGACAGCGGCGCCCATGACGATAAACATCGGGATGGACAGCAGGGTGAATTCGGCCAGATTGGCAAAGAAGGCTTCGCCCAGTGACGATATCGACAGGGTTCCCTTGAACATGACGGGAAACATGATGCCGGTGAAGGCCAGCGCAAAGGCGACGGGCACGCGCAGTGCCAGTAAAACGAAAAGGGCAAGGCCGATCAGCAGGCCGATTGATCCGGGTTCCATGGCTTAGACCCCTCCGATCAGGGCGGTATCTTCGTCGCGCCAGACCTTGACCATGCAGGCAACGGATTGCAGCGCCAACAGGCCAAACCCGATGGGCATCGAGGCATAAGGGATCCACATCGGAAATTCGTATATCGAGTCACTTGTCCAGTCGCCGTGCCAGGCCTCGATCGTCACTTCCAGCCCTTTCCAGAACAGGATCAGTGCAACGATCAAAACCACCCCATCGGCCAGCGCCAGCATAATGCGGCGTATCAGGGACGGGGCGTATTCGGTGACCAGACCAACCGCCACATGGCCACGTTCCTTTAGCACCCACGAGCTGCCCAGCAGGGTTGCCGCCACCAGGGAAAAGGTGACGACCTCGGTTTGCCACGCGGTCGAGCCAACCAGAACGTAGCGGATAAAAACCATTTGGCAGACGATAACAATCGCCACACCGATCAGCAGCGAGGCAATGACGCCGGCAACGACGGACATGCGTTCAATCCAGGAAATCATGGGGATACTTTCACCTGTCGGGCCTTGGTTGCCCTGTGTTGATTATTGTAAAAACCGCACCGCCCCTGTCGCGGGTTCGCATGACAGGGGCGGTGGCTGTGATTGACGATCACTCGACAGCAAGCGCCTTGGCGATCAGTTCCTTGCCGCCATCCACCTTTTCGGCAAAGGCCGCATAAGAGGTTTCGTTGGCAATTGCTTTCCATGCTGCCGCTTGCTCGGCGCTCATGGTCACCACTTCGACACCGGCTTTGCTAAAGGTATCGACCATGGTTTGGTCCAGATCGGCGGCTTTGCCTGCAAACCAGTCTTCGGCGGCTTGACCGGCGGCCATCACCGCGGCTTTTTGTTCGTCATTCAAACGGTCAAACGATGCCTTGGACATCAGGATCGGTTCATACATGAACCACAGCGCATAATCGCCCGGCGCGGTCAGGCATTTCACCTGCTCGTAAATCCGGTAAGACACAAACGAGCCGGAAGACGTGTTCGCCCCGTCCAGAACACCTTGTTGCAGGGCAGTATAGATTTCCGATGACGGCATCGACTGGATCGAGGCGCCGGCCCCTTGCAGCATCCGGTTGAACGCCTTGCCGGCAGCGCGAAACACTTGCCCCTTCACATCCTCGGGGTTCAGAACACATTTGTTGCGCGAGGCAAAGCCACCGGCCAGCCATGCGTCGGAAATCACGATCACACCTGAATCCTCGATGATTGCCTTGATGTCGTCCATAAACTCTGAATCGTTCAGACGGGCTGCGTGTTCGTGGTTTTTAACCAGCCCCGGCATCAGGGTTGCGTCGAATTCGGGATGGCGTTTGGCGGCATAGGCTAGCGGAAAGGCGGAGATGTCCAATTCGCCCGTGGTCAGCGGGCCCCATTGTTCCTTGGGTTTATACAAGGATTTGGACGGAAAGATTGTCAGGCTTACGCCCACATCCGCCTTGGCCAGTTCATCCGCAATGATCTGCACCATTTCGTGGCGCACGTCCTTTGTGTTCCATTGATGCGATGCGCGCAGTTCGATTTCCTGGGCACTGACAGACCCGATGCTGGCAACGATTGAAAAAGCGGCAACAGCGGCTTTGAAAACATGTGTATGTTTCACGGTTATCTCCCTTTGGTATTAACATATTTATTGGTTATTATTTTTGTATTTTTGTGCCGGTATAGTTGGGCAAGAGCAATTTCGAGTCAACAATTGTTGGTCGTCAAACGAAATTGCGGGGTATTTCAGCAGGGAAAACAGCCGGAAATCGGTCCGAATATCTGATGGTGCTGGATATTATTGTCGCGCAGGGGGCTTTCGTTGCTTGTGGTGTGTTGCCGCTGGCGATGTTCTGTGGCAAAACGGGATTTAGTCAAACTAAACGAATGGGTTTACGCGATGAGCGATTATTCCACACGCCGCACTATGATGGTTGATACACAGGTCCGCCCTTCGGATGTGACCAAATTCCCGATAATCGAGGCGATGCTGGAAGTGCCGCGCGAAGCCTATGTTCCCGAAAACAAACGCGAAGAGGCCTATGTCAGCGAAAATGTGGCCCTTGCCCCGCGCCGTGTGATGCTGGAACCGCGCACATTTGCCAAGCTGCTGGACGGGCTGGATATCAGCCCCGACGAGACGGTTCTGGATATTGGCTGCGGTTTAGGCTATTCTACAGCGATTATAGCGCGGTTGGCCGAAGCTGTCGTGGCAGTGGAAGATGACGCCGAGATGGCGGCCGAAGCGCAGCAATTGTTGTCCTCGAACGATGTGGATAACGCTGCTGTTATTGAAGGCAAGCTGTCAGAAGGGGCGGCCAAGCATGGCCCCTACGACGTGATTATGATCGAAGGCGGGGTCGAAGTGGTCCCTGATACCATTCTGGCACAGCTAAAAGAAGGCGGTCGTATCGGCTGCATATTTATGGAAGACGCACTGGGTGTTGCGCGGATCGGCTACAAGATCGACGGTGAAGTCACCTGGCGTTTCGCATTTAACGCAAGTGCTCCGGTATTGCCGGGGTTCGAGGCCCCCAAGGGGTTTGTTTTGTAACAAACAGATCTGATTGTAAGGGTAGTAGGAAAAACAAACACAGTATGAGGTGCAACGTGGGCTACAGAGTAAAACCGATCCTGGTGGCGGCTTTTGCCGCAATCACACTGGCAACGGCGCCGGTCGCAAAGGCCGAGGGGCTGAATGACGCGCTGATCTCGGCTTACAAGAATTCGGGGCTGCTGGAGCAAAACCGCGCCCTGTTGCGTGCCGCGGATGAAGATGTGGCTCAGGCCATTTCCGCTCTTCGACCGGTCCTAAGCTATTATGCAAATGCGACCTATGCCGATCCGGTGTTTCTGGGCAGCGATTACCTTTCAGGAAATCTGGGCCTGCAGGCTTCGTTGCTGTTGTATGATGGCGGTGGTTCGCAATTTGCCATCGAAGGCAAAAAAGAGTCGGTCTTGGCCGCCCGCGAAGGGCTGGTGAATGTTGAGCAATCCGTTCTGCTGCGTGCCATAACCGCCTATATGAATGTGCGCCGCGATACCGAGTTCGTATCACTCCGTCAAAACAACGTGCGTGTGATCCGCGAACAGTTGCGCGCAACGAAAGACCGGTTCGAAGTTGGCGAAGTGACCCGCACGGATGTCTCAATTGCCGAATCCCGTTTGGCGCTTGCGCGTGCCAATCTGGCGGCCGCAGAGGGCGGGCTGGCCCGTTCACGCGAAGAATACCGCGCTGCGATTGGCCATTACCCCAAGGGATTGCGGCCTGCGCCAAAAGCACCGGCAACGGCGAAATCAATAGATGCAGCGCGCTCGGTTGCCTATGTGACCCACCCGTTGATGCGTAAAATTCAACATGAAGTCACCGCCGCTGAACTGGGGATCGAGCAAGCCAACGCGTTGATGAAACCCCGTGTCAGCCTGACCGGACGGGTAAACCATGACAGTTACGGTCTGGATTCCTCCTCGATCGGGATTGAAGTGGGTGGCCCGATCTATCAGGGCGGCAAGCTCAGCTCGCTTTTCCGTCAGGCGGTCGCGCGCCGTGACCAGACCCGCGCCGGTCTGCATTTGACGCGTCTGGATGTCGCGCAAGGGGTCGGGAATGCCTGGGCCTCGCTTCAGGTTGCCCGCGCCACGCTAGCGGCCACCGTACGCCAGATTCGCGCCGCCCGCGTCGCCTTTAAAGGCGTGAAAGAGGAAGCAACCCTTGGCGCCCGCACCACTTTGGACGTTCTGGATGCGGAACAGGAATTGCTGGATGCCGAAG